>JAFKLU010000074.1 GCA_017304105.1 Sphingomonadales bacterium | reverse complement strand
GATTGTCGCGGATCGGCTGCTCGCGCGGAATGTCGCTGATCGCGCCGAACAGCGTCCGGAAGAAACCGGGCAGGGGGCGCTCACCGCCCCCCCGTGCCGGGCGGGGCGAGGTGAGGCGGAAGCCCGCCGCGCTTGGTGCAGGCTCGACATAGACGAAGCGACGGTCCACGAGCCGGCGGGCCGGGCGGTCCTTGAGCGCGGCTATCGCCGGCGCGAAGGGGGCATTGGCCAGCACGGAGCCATCGATCAGCACGGCCTCCTCGGCGGCCTTGGCGCCATGGCGCGGGAGGACGCGATGTAGGAACGCCTCACGTCCCGGCCACGGTCGGTCGCGCTCGGCGAGCACCGCGTCCAGTTCGCGCACATTGAAGGGCGGGAAGGCCCCCGGAAAGCTCGCTGTCGCGCGCGCCGCGAAGACCAGCTCGCTGGGGTCGGCAAGGCGCCGGGGCCTGCCGCCGGTGGCGGAGAAGGCAAGGGTGAGGCGATGCTCGGTTTCGCTGATCGTGGGCGGACTGTTCAGGCGCAATATTTCCTGATGGCCAGTGAAGTCGGTCGCCGTGACGAACAGGTCGAGCGGCTGCCCCTCCGGAAGCAATGGCTTACCGGGTGCGCCGGCTGCCATCGCATCGAAGGCATCGAGGATAAGCCGCGAGAAAACCTTGCCTCCAAAGGGCGGCGCAAACCAGCGGGCGCGCACGAAATTGCTGAGCTTGCGGCGCACTTCGGCGCGCGTTTCCGGCGAGACCGTCTCGGCCACGCTGTCGCCGTGCCAGCGCATCAGCAGCCACAGGATCGGCGCCGCCCAGAACTTGGTGAAGCGGGAGAGGGGCCGCGCATCGGGATCAAGTAGCACGTCCGCATCGGCGCAGCGCAGCCACAGTTCCGTCAGCGGGTCCAGCGACTGACCGGTCTCAATGGCCTGCGCGAGGAAAACGCCGTTTATTCCGCCGGCGCTGGCGCCCGCGATGATGTCCGGCAGCACGCGCAGCTTGAGCCCGGCTTCCGCTCGGGTCGCTTCCAGTATCTCGCGATAGACGCCGTTGAGCACGCTGGCGACCTCATCGGGCTCATGGGCGCAAAAATCGCGGCTCGCGCGGGCGAGGCGCCAGACTTCCTTGGTGACGCCATGCATGTAGACTGCGAGACTCACGCCGCCATAGCAGACCAGCGCCAGCCTCAGTTCCTTCTCCCGCATTCTCACAACATGGTCGCAGGTTGCTGGAATGTCGAGCCGTCAGGCGCGGACCTCGAACTGGGCCCATATCGGGAGGTGGTCCGATGCCTTGCGGGCGAGGGCGGTCATGTGGACTCCGCTGTCAACGATCACCAGCCTGCCGCGCCACATGATCCTGTCCAGCGCCGCGACCGGTCGCCGCGCATGATAGCTGCGCCCACACGGCGCGATGTCGTAATGTTTAGCAAAATCAGCGAGGCAGCCCCGATTGTTGGTCCATTCGTTGAGGTCGCCCATCAGGATGGTCGCCCCGGCCGGGTCATGCTCCTGCCAGACATCGACCTGATGCAGCACCGCTGCCGCCTGCCGCCGTCGCCACAGGCCGGAGAGGTCGAGATGCATGCCGAGCACGCGCAGCCGCGCTCCCTTCAGCTCAAGCGTAGCGGATACGGCGCCGCGCGGCTCCAGGCAGGGCAGGTGGACGAGATCGCCCCTCGCGTCCTGATCGCGGCGCACGAGCAGCGCATTGCCATGCCAGCCCATGCTTTCGAGCCGGGTGGGCAGCTCGACCGCTCGATAATCGGAATGAAGCTGGAGCAGCCGGTCCGGCAGCACCGCGTGGCGGATGCCGAAGCGACGGTCCGCTTCCTGGATCGCGATCACGTCCGCATCCAGCTCGTTGAGCACGTCGATCACCCGCTCGGGATTGCGCCGGCGGTCCGTGCCGATCGCCTTGCGGATATTGTATGACGCAACCTTGATCATCGCCCCTCCATTCGTCGCGCCAGAACGCTTGGCAAGCCCAAATGGTCTCGGGCGGGCTAATGAGGCGGGGCCCTCGCCAAAGCGGTGCCGGGCGCCAGCCCATCAGGGAGCTGGCGACCGGCTGCCGGGCGTTCAGGCGAAACGCAGCGTGACCCGGGCGCGCGAGCGCAGGGCAGCGCCCGCGACTGCGAAGCCGCCGATCAGCATGGCCCAGGTCGCGGGCTCGGGGACGGCCGGGGTGGGAGCCAGACGGCTGGTCAGCACGACATTGTCCAGTGCCACGCCGAGATTCGATGAGGCCGTGCTGAAGCTGGCGTAAAGCCCCACGCGCACGGGCGCACCCGTGCCGAGGAAGCTGACGGTGAACCGGTTCCAGTTAAGACCCGTCGTGGCCGGCGGCAGACTGGTGAAGCTGCCGAGTAGCGCGCCATTGACCAGCGCATCGACCGTCGCCGCCCCAAAGCTGCCGCGATAGAAGGCCGCGCCCAAATCAAAAGACAGGTCGTAATAATAGCCGCTGGACGTTGCGATCGGAGCCGCCAGCACCCCGGCGCCCCGACCGGTGATCCCGGTCAGGTCAAGCCATTGAACGCCGTCCGTCGCGCTGAGGCCGGGGAAGGCGTAATTGTTCGTCAACTGCACATAGGGGCTCGCCGCAACGCCAACGGGCGGGGTTCGCATGTCGACCGTCCAGCCAGGCATGGTGGTGTTGCCGTGGGCGTAATAGGCGACGTTGGTGGAAAGCGACGAGAGCACAGGCAACTCGAAGCTGCCGTTCGTCAGAAGATTTGTCGCATTGGCCACGCCGGGCGCCGCCGCCAGGATTGCAGCGACGGTGATCTAGTTGATTGCACGCATTTGCTACCCCCACATTAAGCATATTAGTGCACAGTCTGGCTATCGGGAGTCCGCCTCGCCGGTCAATCGTTTCCAGATCGCCGTGCCTGCCCCAAAATGGCACTTTTCGGCGGGTTCCCAGCGGCAGAAACTTGCGCTGGCGTTCTCTCTTCGTTCTGCTATTGAGGGGCATGGTCAAGCTCAAGCGTCGCTTCGTCTGTCAGGCCTGCGGGTCGCTCGCTCCGCGTTGGCAGGGGCAGTGCGATGATTGCGGTGAGTGGAACAGCCTGGTCGAGGAAGCTGCGGCACCCACGACCTTCTCCGCCAAGCATGATCTTCAGGAAGGTGGGCGGGCGATCAGCCTGATCGGCCTCGACAGCACGGTGGAGCTTCCCAAGCGCCTCGGCACCGGCCTTGCCGAGTTCGATCGGGCGTTGGGCGGCGGGCTCGTGCCCGGCTCCGCAACGCTGATCGGCGGCGATCCCGGCATCGGCAAATCGACCCTTCTGCTTCAGGCGGCGGCGCGGCTCGCGCGGGAGGGGCGCAACGTCGTCTATGTGAGCGGCGAGGAGGCAGCCGATCAGGTGCGGCTGCGTGCCCGGCGGCTGGGGCTGGGTGATGCACCGGTCCAGCTCGCCAGCGCGACCTCGGTGCGCGATATCCTCACTACGCTGGGGCACGGCCGTGTGCCGGATCTGCTGGTGATCGACTCGATCCAGACCATGCACAGCGACATGATCGAGGGCGCGCCCGGCACGGTGAGCCAGGTTCGCGCCAGCGCGCAGGAGCTGATTCGCTTTGCCAAGAAAGGCGGCACCGCGCTGATCCTCGTGGGCCATGTCACCAAGGACGGCTCGATTGCCGGTCCCCGCGTGCTGGAGCACATGGTGGACACGGTGCTGAGTTTCGAGGGCGAACGCAGTCATCTTTACCGCATCCTGCGCGCCATCAAGAACCGCTTCGGCGGCACGGACGAGATCGGCGTCTTCGCCATGGCGGAAGAGGGACTGACCGAAGTCGGCAATCCCTCCGCCCTGTTCCTGACCGAGCGCGACGAGCGCGTGGCGGGCACAGCGGTCTTTCCGGCGCTTGAAGGGACGCGCCCGGTGCTGGTCGAGATTCAGGCGCTCACCGTCCGTCTTGCCAGCGGCGCGACGCCCCGGCGCGCGGTGGTGGGCTGGGACAGCGGGCGGCTGGCCATGATCCTCGCGGTGCTGGAGGCGCGCTGCGGCCTCAGCTTCTCGGCCTGCGAAGTCTATCTGAATGTCGCGGGCGGCTATCGCCTGCAGGATCCCGCGGCGGACCTCGCCGTGGCCGGCGCGCTCATTTCGGCCCTCTCGGAGCGACCGGCGCCCTCCGATGCCGTCCTACTCGGCGAAATCGCCCTTTCCGGCGAGATCCGCCCGGTCGCGCACGCGCCGCTGCGCCTGCGCGAATCTGCCAAGCTCGGCTTCAAGCGTGCGCTTCTGCCGTCCGCCAGCGCCAAACAGGCGGGGGGCCTTGCGACCTCCGGTTTCGGGCGGCTCAGCGATCTGGTTGACCATATGCTTGGGCGCGACTAGCCACCCAAGCATGACCGCTCTCGACATTGCCGTTCTATTGCTCATCGGCGGCCTCGCCATTCGTGGCTTCCTCGCCGGTTTTGTCACCGAATCCATCGCGATCGCGGCTCTCGTCGCCGGCATGGTCGCCGTGCGCCTCTTCCATGCGCCGGTTACCGGGATGCTGACCGGTGTTGTGGGCAGCGAATATGCTGCGGCGCTGCTCGGCTTCGTCCTCGTCTTCGGCTTCATCTATGGCGGTGGCAAGATGCTTGCGCGCTGGTCCGGCACCAAGACGAAAAGCTCGGCGCTCGGAATGGTCGACCGGTTCCTCGGTCTCGGCTTCGGGGCCGTGAAGGGGCTGCTTGTCGCCACCATATGCTATGTCGTGTTCACCATTGGCTATGACGCGCTTTATGGCGCCCGGAGCAATCGGCCGGACTGGATGCGCCTCTCGCGCTCCTATCCGCTGCTGAGCGCCAGCGGATCGGCGATGAGCCAGTGGATCGCCGAGAACAGCCGGCAGGGCGGCCTGCTCGGCAGCAGCAGCGCCGACGCAGCCGAGGGCGACGAATCATGAGCGCCCTCTACAATATGGACGTGCTGCGCATGGCGGCGAGCGTGGCCGACTTGCCACCGCTCGCCGATCCGGATGCGCGCGAGGAGCGTCGCTCACCGACCTGCGGCAGCCGCATGACCGTGACGCTGAGGCTCGATTCAGAAGGGCGCATCACGGCCATCGGCCTCGACGCCAAGGCCTGCGCGCTCGGCCAGGCCGCCTCGGCGATCTTTGCCAAAGGCGCCATCGGCAAGGATCACGCCGCCATCGCAACGGCCAGCGAGGCTTGGCGCGCCTATCTCGCTGGCGAGGTCGACGCCGTGCCGGATTGGCCGGGCCTCGATCTCCTTTCCGCCGGGCGCGACTATCCCGCACGCCATCCCTCCATGCGCCTCGCCTTCGAAGCTGCCAGCGCGGCCATGGCTCAGGCACTCCAGACCAATGGCTGAGCCGGTGTCGGCCACCGACCTGCTGCTCGGCGAGGGTGTCGTGCTGCTGGCCGTGGCCCTGGCCCTCGTTCTCCTGTTCCGCCGCCTCGGCCTTGGCGCCACGCTCGGCTATCTCGTTGCCGGGGCGCTGGTCGGCCCGCATGGCCTTGGCCTTGTCGGGGGCGGGCAGAGCAAGATGGCGATCGCCGAAGTCGGCATCGTGCTGCTGCTCTTCCTGGTCGGGCTGGAACTCAATCCGCAGCGGCTCTGGCGGCTCAAGCGGGACATTTTCGGCCTCGGCGCGCTGCAGGTCATCGTCTGCGGCATTGCATTGCTGGGGGTCATCTACGCGGTGACCGATTTCTCCCTCGGCGCGGCCATCGCGCTCGGCCTGCCGCTTGCGCTGTCTTCCACGGCACAGGTGCTGCCGAGCCTGAAGGCGAGCGGGCGCATCAATTCGCCCTTCGGTGAGAAGGCCTTCTCGATCCTGCTCCTGCAGGACCTCGCCATCGTGCCGATGATCACGATCATCGCGTCCCTCTCGCGGGCACCCGCGCCGCCCGATGCACCGCCGGGCTGGATGCTTGCGCTCTACACGCTGGGTGCGATCGTCGCGCTGGTGCTTGCCGGCCGGTTCGTGCTGCGTCCGCTGCTGCGTCTGGTCGGGCGGCTTGGCGAGCGCGAACTGTTCGTGGCCGTGGGGCTTTTCGCGGTGCTCGCGTCGGCGGCGCTGATGCATGCGCTGCATCTCTCCACCGCGTTGGGAGCCTTCATCGCCGGCGTCATGCTCGCGGATTCGCCCTATCGGCATGAGATCGAATCGGACGTGGAGCCGTTCCGCACCATCCTGCTCGGCCTGTTCTTCGTGGCGGTGGGCATGGTGCTGGATCTCGACGTGATCCGCCAATATCCGGTCTTCATCATCGGCATGGCGCTGGCGCTCGTGGCGGTGAAGGTCGCACTCATCGCGCCGCTCGGCCTGCTCTTCGGCATGCCTCGGGGGCAGGCGCTCGCTCTCGGCTTGCTGTTGAGCCAGGGCGGCGAGTTCGGTTTCGTGCTGTTCGCGCAGGCGCAGGACGCGCTGCTTATCGCACCGGCCGCCTCCAGCATGTTCAGCGCCGTCATCACGCTCTCGATGGTCACGACCCCGTTCCTGCTGATGATCGCCCGCCGCCTCGAATTCTCCACCAAGGAGAGCGAGGGCGCGGATCTGGACGGCCCCGATCAGGCGCCGCGCAGCACGGCGATCATCGTGGGCTATGGCCGTTTTGGCCAGACGGTCGCGCAGATGCTGATGGGGCAGGGCTGCAAGGTTACGCTGATCGACAAGAAGCCCGCGCAGATCGAGCTTTCGAGCCAGTTCAACATCAAGGTCTATTATGGCGATGGACAGCAGGTCGACCTGCTGCGGCGCGCGGGCGCGGAGGACACCAATCTGCTGATCTTCGCGCATGACGACCGCAACTTCTCGCCCGCTGCATTGCAGCCGATTCTCGATGCCTTTCCGCAGGCGGACGTGCTGGTGCGCGCCTTTGATCGGCGGCAATTGCTGGACTTCAACGGCCTGCCGCTTGCGGGCGTAACGCGGGAAGTGTTTGAGTCTGCCGTTGCGATGGGCCGCACCGCTCTGGAAAAGATGGGGCTGGATGCGACGCAGATCGACGAGGTCGAGCGGCAGTATCGCGAAAACGATCGCGCGCGGCTCGACGTGCAACTGTCTGCCGGGGTCATGGCTGCCGGGGATCTGCTTTATCGGCCCGGACGGACTATGATCCTGCCGGAAAGATCGACCATTGGAGACGACGCATGATTGCAGCACTGGCAGCATTGAGCGCGGCATTGGCCATCGCGGCGGGGGCCTTTGGCGCGCATGGCGCGGCGAGCCCGCAGGCGGCGGAATGGCTGCGCACGGGCGGCATGTATCAGCTCGTCAACGCGGTGGCGGTGCTGGCGCTGGGCGCTCTGGCGGTCGGCGCGGGCGCGCGCTGGGCCGTGCTGGCCGGTAGCCTGATCTTCGCCGGTACGCTCTACGCCATGGCATTTGGAGCGCCGCGCTGGCTCGGCGCCATCACGCCGATTGGCGGCGTGCTGATGATATTGGGCTGGCTCTGGGCAGCCTGGAGCCTGTTGCGCCACTCGTGATCGGGTGACTGGTCAGCGCCCGTCGAGGAACGCTGCGACGTCCGCCAGATCGACATCCTTCGCAAGATAGGTCTGCCCGATCCCGCGCGCGAGCAGGAAGGGCAGGGTGCCCGCGCTCATCTTCTTGTCGTGGAGCATATGCTCCACCAGCCGCGCGCCCGACGCTTCGATCCCCGCATCCGCCAGCGAGGCCGGCAGCCCGACGGCGCGCAGATGCGCCACCACGCGCCCCGCATCCTGCCCTGAGCACTCACCGCGCCGCACCGAATAGCCGAACGCCAGCGCCATGCCGGCGGCCACGCCTTCGCCGTGCAGCAGACGGTCCGAGAAGCCGGTCTCCGCCTCTAGCGCATGGCCGAATGTATGCCCCAGATTGAGCAGGGCGCGCCGTCCGCTGGTCTCGCGCTCGTCCTCGGCCACGATCGCGGCCTTGGCGGCGACGCTCCGGGCGATGGCATAAGCGCGGGCTTCGCTGTCGCCGTCGAGCAGGGCGCGGCCGTTGGCCTCGCACCATTCGAAGAAGGCCGGATCGTCGATCAGGCCATATTTCACGACCTCGGCATAGCCGGCGCCGACCTCGCGCGCGCCCAGCGTATCCAGCGTGTCCGGATCGATGAGCACCAGCGCGGGCTGGTGGAACGCGCCGAGCAGATTCTTGCCCGCGCGGCTGTTGATCGCTGTCTTGCCGCCGACGGAGCTGTCGACCTGAGCCAGCAGCGTGGTCGGGATCTGGATAAAATTGCACCCGCGCTTCACGATTGCAGCCGCGAAGCCGACGAGATCGCCGATCACGCCGCCGCCGAGCGCGATCACATGGTCGCGCCGCTCGATCCCGTGCTCGATCATCCGATCGGTGAGCGCTTCGAGATGTGCCCAGCTCTTGGTGCTCTCGCCTGCCGGGAGCGTCACCAGCTCGGCTTGCAGGCCCGCCGACCGGAGCGCGGCTTCCAGGCGATGCCATTGCGCCGCGGCGACGTTCGCGTCCGTGACAACGAGGAACGGCCGGTTCGTCTTGTAGGGAGCAAGCGCGTCGCCTGCGCGATCGAGCAGGCCCGCTTCGATGCGCACCTCATAGCTGCGCTCGCCCAGGGAAACGGGAACGATCGTCATCGGCCGATGGCTTTCATGATCTTGTCGATGGTGGCGTCGTGCGGAGAATCCGAGCTCATCACCCGGATCGGCGCCTGCGAATAGAAAGGCTCGCGCTCCTTGGCGAGGCGAGTCAGCACTTCGCGCGGATCGCGATCCTTGAGAAGCGGTCGTCCATCCCGGCGGGAGACCCGCTCCACCAATATATTGATGTCTGCATCGAGCCAGATGGCCAGCGCCTTGTCGAGAATCAGCGCGCGCGTCTCGTCGTTGACGAAGGCGCCGCCGCCGGTGGCGATGACCTTCGGCGTGCCATCGATCAGCCGACTGATCACCCGGCGTTCGCCGTCGCGAAAGGGCGCTTCGCCGTAAGTATCGAAGATTTCCTGGATGGTCATGCCCGCCGCGCGCTCGATTTCCTCGTCGGCATCGACGAACGGCAGGCCGAGGCGCGTGGCGAGGCGGCGGCCGATGGTCGACTTGCCCACGCCCATCAGTCCAACCAGCACCAGCGAGGGTAGCTGGTCCGGTTCCTCACATTTATCGTTTCGCCCCATGATCTGCGCGGCTATACAGCCGCTCACGCCCGAGGCAACCTCTCTGGAAATCCGCAAGGCCAAACTACGCGATCATGAAACTCAGCCGCCGCGACCCCTATCGTTCCCAGCGCCCCCGCAGACATCCGCTCTTCTGGCTCGGCCCGCTCATCCTGGTCCTCTTCGTAGGCCTGCTCGTCCTTGCATGGTCGAGCGGCGGCGAGCAGCCGGTGCGCGAGATCGAAGTGCCCGTGCCGGCCAACGCGCTTGGCGGATAGGCGCGGCGTGCGGCTCAAACGGACTTATGCGCTCCTCTGCCTGAGCGCGGCAGCGCTCGCGATTCCCGTGCTGGCTCAGGGCGGCCCCGAATCGCTGCTGCCTCCCGGCTTCGGAGACCAGTCAGCGCAGCCGCCCGCGCGCCCGCAGCCGGCGCCCGCCCAGAGCCCCGCACCTGCATCGGCCACCCCGGCCCAGACGACACCCACGCCGCTGCTGCCCAATGCCAGCACTGTCGACACCGCCGCTGCCGCCATGCCTGCCGCGACCAACGGCACGGAGAACGCGGCCGACGAGATCGCCGAGAAATATGACCTGCCGCCGACCGCCCGCCGCTCGCTCGATGTCATCGGGCCGCTGACGCCCGCGCTTGGTGGCCTCGAACAGTCTGCCTTCGGGCAAGTGAGCGGGCAGGGGCTGGCCCGCATCATGCGGGCGACCAGCGCGCCGTTCCTCTCCCGCTGGGCCAGCATCCTCACGCGCCGCGCGCTACTTTCGCAGACCGACACCCCGGGTGACAT
Organism: Sphingomonadales bacterium; assembly: GCA_017304105.1. Lineage (GTDB taxonomy): Bacteria > Pseudomonadota > Alphaproteobacteria > Sphingomonadales > Sphingomonadaceae > Sphingobium. Next base: position 3,181 of record JAFKLU010000074.1, on the reverse strand, counting down.
CAACGGCGCGGATTGGGTCGCCGAGCGCGCCTGGCTGCTACTCCGCATGGGGGAGGCGGACAATGCGCGGCTGCTCATCCAGAGCGTCGATTCGGACCAGTTCACCAAGCGCCTCTACTCGGTTGCGATGCAGGCACAGCTCGCCACTGCCGATCCGGCAGGCTTCTGCCCCCTACTGCCGCGCGCGCGCGACTTCACTGACGAGCCGGGCTGGTTCATGGCGCAGGCGATCTGCGCGTCCTTCTCGGCGGATCAGGGCATGGCAAGTGCGCTGCTCAACCAGGCGCAGCGACGCGGGATCGCGCGGGGCATCGATTACCGCCTTGCCGAGAAAACAGTGGGCGCCGGGCCGAACAGCCGCCGCTCCGTGAAGATCGAATGGGACGGCGTCTCCAATCTCACCGCCTGGCGCTTCGGCCTTGCCACGGCCACCAATGTCGAGATCCCCGCCGCGCTCTATCGGACGGCGGGTCCGCAGGTTCGCGCCTGGGAAGCGCGCGCACCGAGCCTCAGCCTCGTTCAGCGCCTGCCGGGCACGGCGGTCGCGACGCGGCTCGGCGTTTATTCCGGCGCGGCCTCGCTCAGCTTCTATTCGGCGCTTGCCGACCGCGAGGATGCGGACGATGCGGCGACGGAGCGCGGCGAGCTGCTGCGCGCTGCCTATGCCGGCCCGTCGCCCACGGCGCGCATTGAGGCGATGCGCCAATATTGGAACCTCCAGCCGGCCGATGGCTGGTTCGCGGGGCCCGCGGGCGTTCATTATGGCGCGCTGCCGGTGATCGCTCGCGCCGCCGCTGCCCTGCCAGCGACGGCCGATGCAGGGGAGGACACGCCCTGGCTGATCGCCGCCATGCTTTCGGGGGGGTATGACCGCAGCGCTGCGCGCTGGACGAACGTGCTTGAGGGGCTTGCGGGCGAGGCGCGCGAGCGGAGCTGGGCGCTGCTCGCCACGGGGCTGCCGACGGCGCAGGTCGATCTCTCGGCGAACCGAATCGGCGGATTCGTCTCGGCCGATGCGAGCGAGGGCCAGTTGCTTGGGCATTGCCTCGTCGCCGCATTGGGCGGTCTTGACCGTCTGCCGGCGGCCGACCGGGCCCGCCTCCTTCAGGAAGCTGGTGTCGAAACCACGCCGCGCCGGCCCTGGGCGCGCGCGATCATGGCTGCGGCCGGGCGTCGCGAGCGCGGCACGGTCGCGCTGCTCGCGGGCGTGGGCATGCAGGGGCAGGACTGGCGCAGGCTGCCGCCCCAGCAGCTCTATTTCGTTGTCTCCGCGCTGCGCCAGGTCGGGCTCGATCCTTATGCCCGCATGATCGCGGCGGAGGCCATGGCCCGGCTCTGATGGCGCGACCCCGCGCCGAGCCGGCTCCGATCAGCCAGCGCGACGCGGCCATGATCGACCGCTACCTCGCCATGCTCGCGGCGGAGCGGGGCGCCGCGCGCAACACGCTGCTGGCCTATCGCAACGACCTGAAGGACGCGGCGTCCGTTCTGGGCAATCTCGCGGACGCCGACCGGGCCGGACTCGGCGGATTGGGAGAGGGATGGGCGAACCTCTCTCCCGCCACGCTCGCCCGCAAATCATCGGCCCTGCGCGGCTTCTTCGGCTTTCTGGAGGCCGAATCGATTCGCTCCGACAATCCATCGGACGCGTTGCCCCGTCCGAGCCTGCGCCGGCCGCTGCCCAAGATCCTCAGCCATCAGGATGTGGACGCGATCTTCGGCGTGATTGCCGAGCGCATCGCCGGGGCGCACCCCAGTCCGCTCGACCTGCGCCTCGCCGCGCTGATCGAGCTGCTTTACGGCTCGGGCCTGCGCGCCAGCGAACTGGTCTCGCTTCCGTTGCGTTCGCTCTCGGCCGATCGGCCGTTCCTGATCCTGCGCGGCAAGGGCGGACGCGAGCGGCTCGTGCCGATCTCGGATCGCGCCCGCGCCGCCGTCGCCGCCTGGCGCCCGCACGTGCCGGAAGAGAGCCAGTGGCTGTTCCCCTCCGGCAAGTCGCATCTGAGTCGCGTCCGCCTCTTCCAGCTCGTGCGCGCTCTTGCCGCGCAGGCCGGCATTGATCCCGCGCGGGTCAGCCCGCATGTGCTGCGCCACGCCTTCGCCACACACCTGCTCGAAGGCGGCGCCGACCTGCGCGCGCTGCAGGCGATGCTGGGCCATGCGGACATCGCGACCACGCAGATTTATACCCATGTCGATGCAGGGAGATTGGTCGCGCTGGTGAATGCGCGTCATCCGCTCGTTGACCTCAAGCGACGCGACGCCTAGGGCGCCCGGATGATCAGTTATCTCGACTTTGAGAAGCCGGTCGCGGCGCTGCAAGCGCGGATCGACGAACTGCGCGAGACGGCCGACGACGGCGCGCTCAACATCGACGCGGAAATCGAGAAGCTTCAGCAGCGCTCGACCACGATGCTTGCCGAGCTCTACGGCAAGCTCACGCCCTGGCAGAAGACACAGGTGGCGCGGCACGCCGAGCGCCCGCACTTCCGCGACTTCGTAAGCGGCATGTGCTCGGACTTCATGCCGCTCGCCGGCGACCGCGCCTTTGCCGACGACAAGGCCATTCAGGGCGGATTCGCGACCATCTCCGGCCAGCGGGTGATGCTCATCGGGCATGAGAAGGGCCACGACACCGCGAGTCGCGTGAAGCACAATTTCGGCATGGGCATGCCGGAGGGCTACCGCAAGGCGGTGCGCCTCATGGAACTGGCCGGGCGCTTCGGCCTGCCCGTGGTGACGCTCGTTGATACCTCCGGTGCCTTTCCGGGCGTGCAGGCCGAGGAGCGCGGCCAGGCCGAGGCAATTGCGCGGGCGACCGAGGCTTGCCTGGCACTTGGCGTGCCGATGGTGGCCGCCGTGGTAGGCGAGGGCGGTTCGGGCGGCGCGGTGGCGCTCGCATCGGCCAATCGCGTGCTGATGTTCGAACACGCTATCTATTCGGTGATCTCGCCCGAGGGCTGCGCCTCGATCCTGTGGCGCACGGCCGACAAGGCGGCGGATGCGGCGCAGGCGATGCAAGTGACCGCGCAGCAACTCGCGACTCTGGGCGTGATCGACAGGATCGTGCCCGAGCCGGTCGGCGGCGCCCATCGCGAGCCACAGGTGGCGATCCAGTCGCTGCAGAATGCGATCGTGGAGGAACTGCGCGGGCTGGCCGGGCTCAGCGGCACGCAATTGC
>JAFKLU010000135.1 GCA_017304105.1 Sphingomonadales bacterium | reverse complement strand
GCAGGGAGCGCAAGTGGGTGGGACTAACGGTATTCTGGTCGTGGCAGAGCGATCTCGACGGCCGCGTAACGCGCGAAGTGGTCCGCTACGCGCTCGACGAGGCGATCAGGATCCTCGCGGCCGACCTTGAGGAGGCCGACCGGCCGAGCCTGACCTCGGACACCCAGGGCGTCGCCGGCACGCCCGATATCGTGGCGACCATTCTCCGCAAGATCGATGACGCGGCCGTCTTCGTCGGCGATGTGACGCCGATTGCGGTTTCGGACAGCGGCAAGGCCTGCGCCAACCCCAATGTGCTGCTCGAAATGGGTTACGCCAACCGGGCGATCACCGAACATCGCGTGATCCAGGTCTGGAACACGGCGTTCGAGGGCGCGACGATCGAGAAGCTCCCGTTCGACATGCGCGGGCGCCGCGGACCTCTGGCTTTCCACTTGCCGGTGGGGGCCGACAGGGACGAGTTGCGCCGAGTGCGAGACACGCTGGCAAAGAACCTTGCAGCTGCGTTGAAGCTCGCGCTCGAACAGCTGCCTCCGCCGCCACCCGAAGCGGTGCATTGGCAGCCGCATTTCCCCGGCGATCCCGATCTCTGGTTCGATCCGGCGGTGCCGCAGACGGTCACCAACCCGATGCACGGGTCGCGCCAAGTCCGCTGGAACCCGCGCGGACCGGGGTATGCGCGGATCATCCCGTCGAAGTGGGTCGCCACGCCCGGCGCCAAACGGTCGTTTGCCGACAGCTTGGGGCATCCGGCGCTGCTCGCCGATGCGAATTCGCTCGGCTTCGGAGTCTCTCGCGGCGGCACCATGGTCTATTGGCCGGGAAGCGCGGAGGAGGGCGTCAATCCGACCGTAGCCCTGACCCAGTGGTTCGAAAAGACCGGCGAGTTCTGGGGCGTCGGGGGCGGCTTCCTGTTCACACCGAAGAGCGGACGTCTCACGCTCGCGACAGGCTATTTCTACAAGCACTGGCTCGATTTCATCGAGCGGAACTGCGCGCTGGCGCTCGCGCATGGCGGATCGTTGCCGATCCATGTGCGGCTCGGCGTCAACGACCTTGCCGGCAGCTATTGGCCGGAAGGTCCGTTCCAATTCGACGACGAAGGATTTGCGGCCGTCGAAGACGCGTACGAATATGACGCCACGCTGACCTCGATCGCGCCGGAGGAGCTGAAGGCGGTCGCGGTCGACGCGTTCAATGGTCTCGCGGCCGTCTACGGGATCGCGCCGCACACGCACGAACAGATCGTCGAGCTCTCGCGATAGCGACGATGGAAGACGCGCCGCAGCCTGCACCGGCTATTCAGCCATCATCGTCCTCGAAGACGGATCTCGTTTGGGAGGTGACCAAGCTCCACGCAGGCCAGGCAATCACTGTCAACGCCGAGTTGATTGCGGCATATCAGGCTGCCTCGTCACCCCACAGTGTTCGCGCACTGGCCAGTGACCTTGAAGCGTTCGACAGATGGTGCCGCCGAGCTGGCCGGATCGCGCTGCCAGCGACTCCGGAGACCGTGGCGGACTATCTCGACGTTCGGGCAGGGCGGGGAGCCAAGCCTGCGTCTCTAAGCCGCTACAAGGCCTCGATCGCCAAGATCCATCAG
>JAFKLU010000134.1 GCA_017304105.1 Sphingomonadales bacterium | reverse complement strand
TACCCCTCGATCGCGGTCACCTCGCCATAGCCGAACTTCTGGTGGAACACGCGCATGCCCAGCGAGATGTCGTCGCGGCCCTTGTTGCCGAGGCTGACCGCGCTCTGCCGCGCCTCCACGATGCGTGTCGGCTCGCTGGAGAACTTGCCCTGCGCCCGCTGCCAGCCGGGGCCGCGCCCGCTGCTCCGCGCGACATTGGCGAAAGGATCGTCACGCTCGGACCAGTTGGCGCGCCACAGACTCGCGCCACCGGTCATGGTGGTTTCCTCCTCCACCGTCTCGGGCGGCAACTCGCCGACGAAGCGGGACGGGATGGAACTGGTCCACTGGCCATAGACGCGCCGGTTGGCGGCATGGAGGATATAGCAGCGACGCCGCGCCCGCGTGATCGCGACATAGGCGAGGCGGCGCTCCTCCTCCAAGCTCGCAAGCCCGCCTTCGTCCAGCGCGCGCTGCGAGGGGAAGAGACCGTCTTCCCAGCCGGCAAGGAACACGCTGTCGAATTCCAGCCCCTTGGCCGCATGGATGGTCATGATCGTGACCTTGGCCTCGTCCTGCTGGGCGTCATTGTCCATGACGAGGCTGACATGCTCGAGGAAGGCGCCGAGCGTCTCATAATCCTCCATGGCGCGGGCAAGCTCCTGGAGGTTTTCCAGCCGGCCGGAGGCCTCGGCGGTGCGCTCGGCCTGCAGGGCCGCTGTATAGCCGCTCTCGTCAAGGATCTGCCGGGCGAGATCCGCATGGGACAGGGTGGTGGCGAGGTCGCGCCAGCGCGCAAGATCGCCGATGAAGCGCCCCAGCGCCTTGCGGGCCTGCCCGGTCAGTTCGTCCGTCTCGATGATGCGGGCGGCGGCGAGCATCAGCGGCACGCCCTCGGCGCGCGCGGCGCGATGGATCTTCTCGACCGCCTTGTCGCCCAGGCCACGCTTGGGCACGTTCACGATACGCTCGAAGGCGAGATCGTCCGACGGCTGGTTGACGAGGCGCAGATAGGCGAGCGCGTCGCGGATTTCCGCCCGCTCGTAGAAACGGAAGCCGCCCACGATGCGATAGGGCAGGCCAATCTGGATGAAGCGATCCTCGAACTCGCGCGTCTGGAACGAGGCGCGCACCAGGATGGCGACCTGATCGGCGCGGGTGCCATGCCGCTCCAGGCTCTCGATTTCCTCGCCAACGCGGCGCGCTTCCTCCGGCCCGTCCCACACGCCGATGACGCGCAGCTTCTCGCCCGCGTCCGCCTCGGTCCACAGCGTCTTGCCGAGCCGCCCGCCATTCTGCGCGATGACGCCGGAGGCGGCGGCGAGGATCTGCGGGGTCGATCGGTAATTCTGCTCCAGCCGGACGATGGTCGCGCCGGGGAAGTCCCGCTCGAAGCGCAGGATGTTCGCCACTTCCGCGCCACGCCAGGAGTAGATGGACTGGTCGTCATCGCCCACGCAGCAGATGTTCTTGCGCTTCTGGGCGAGCAGCCGCAGCCAGAGATATTGACTGGTGTTGGTGTCCTGATACTCGTCCACCATGATGTAGCGGAAGCGTTCTTGATAAGATTCAAGTACTTCCCGGTCGTTTTTGGAGATCGTCAGCATGTGCAGCAGCAGGTCGCCAAAGTC
>JAFKLU010000073.1 GCA_017304105.1 Sphingomonadales bacterium | reverse complement strand
TTTCCGGTCCTCATATCCAGCAACCCTTGGGCCTCCAGGGCCAGCGGACGCCAGGGGTTGTCCGGTGTGATCAATGGCTTCAGCCGTGTCTCCAACAGGGCGGGATCGCCCTTGTCGAGCTGATGCTCGACCCACATCAGGCTGGCCAGATCGCGTAAGAGCGGGTCCGCCGCACCGTCTGCAGCGACATGGTCCCACAGCGCAGCGGCGCCTCGCAAATCGCCGGCGTCCGCCTTGAGCGCGGCGGCGCGTAGCCTTGCCAGCGTCGCATAGCCTTCCGGCGCGGTCGCGCCGACATGCTCGAACGCGGCGATTGCCGCGGCCCGGTCCGCCGTCGCCTCCGGCCCGAGGCGGTCCGCAGCTATCTGGCGCGGCGCTTCATCGGGCCGGACACGATCCGCTTCGGCCCCGGCGAGCGGCTGCTGCAGAGCCAGACGGCGGGCCTCACCTGGACGCAGGATCTGGCGATGGGCCGCCGCTTCTATGCCGCGCGCTCGAACCTGCCGCGCTCCGTGCGCGAGAAGGCGCTGGACAGCTATCTCGCCAATCCCATCGATGGCGCGTCGCCGCTCGGCATCGTGAAGGCGCTCTCCAAGCTGCAGAAGGGCGAGATGCTCTCGCCGCGCTCGACGCAGATCCTGCTGGCAACCATGCATGAGGCCAAGACCGGTCCGCAGCGGGTCAAGGCGGGCGTCCCGGCGGGCTGGATCTACATGCACAAGACGGGCACCGGCCAGGAGCTCTCGCCGCGCTCCACCGGCTATAACGATGTCGGCATCATGACCGCGCCGGACGGGACGAGCTATGCGATCGCGGTGATGATCGGCGAGACCACGGTCGGCATTCCACAGCGCTGGGAACTCATGCAGTCCGTCTCGCGCGCGGTCGCGGCGCTGCATCGGCGCTGAGCGCTGCGCGCCGCCACACCGCTGGTGCTATGGTCACCCGCATTCTCTGAAGTCGCGCTTTCTCCGCTTTCCTCCCGATGTGCCATGGGGAGGAGAGCGAATGCCCCAATAGTCCCGTTCCATTACGCAGTTGCGGAAAAATGCGGGGTGCGCCCGTTGACCCCCAAAGCGCCCATGCCTTATCCGGAGCGCCGATGACTCCCTCCGCTTCTTCGCTCTCGATCGTGATCGTGAACTACCGGACAGCGGATTATGTGATCCGCTGCGTCGAGGCGCTGGTGCCGGAGCGGGCGGCGGTCGGTCCGTTCGATGTCACTATCGTGGACGGCAATTCTGGCGATGGATCGGCGGAGAAGCTCGCCGCGCATTTCGCGGGAGCGGCCTGGCGCGATTGGGTCAGCGTCCTCCCGCTCGATCTCAATGGCGGCTTCGGCTGGGCCAACAATCAGGCGATGCTGCGCCTGCTCCAGCGCCCCAACCCGCCCGAGTTCATCCATCTGCTCAATCCTGACACGCTCGTCGAGCCGGGTGCCATCGCGGCGCTGCTCGATGTGATTCGGGCCAATCCGCGGCTGGGCGGCGTGTGCAGCCAGTTGCTGGAACCGGACGGCACGCTGGCCGGATCTGCCTCGCCGGGCCGCGAGCTGGTGCGCGGCGCCCGCTTCGGCCGGCTCGGCAAGTGGCTGCGCATCGCGCCCGCGATCGTCGAGCGTGACGATCCCGGCCCGGCGCAATGGCTGACCGGCGCCAGCGTCATGCTGCGCAGCGCGGCGCTGCGAGAGACCGGCCTCTTCGATGACGGCTTCTTCCTCTATTTCGAGGAAGTGGAGCTGATGCATCGCATGGGCAAAGCGGGCTGGGGGCTGTGGCTCGTCCCGTCGAGCCGCGTCACGCATATCGCCGGTGCCGCGACCGGCGTCGCGAGCGGCCTGCAGGTAGCCGTGCGGCCGCACCCACCCTACCGCTTCGAATCGCGCCGCCGCTATTTCACCCTCACCGGGGGCGTGCCGGGCCTGTTGGGCGCCAACCTTGCCTGGCTGGCGGGCGACCTGCTCGCCCGCATCATGTCGCTGGCGGGGCGTCGCACGAGCGGCATCCCGCGCGAGCTGCCGATGATGCTGCGCTATTGCTTCCTGCCTTCGCGGCGGGACAAGCAAAGGTCCGCGCCGCGCTGGGACGAGGCGCCGGGGCGCGCGCCGGCCTGGATGGCAAAATGAGCCCCAAGGGCCCCCGCATCGGCCTGGTCGCGATCGGCCGGAACGAAGGTGAGCGGCTGAAGCGCTGCCTGCGCAGCGTCCCCGCGGGCTGTCCGGTCGTCTATGTCGATTCCGGTTCGACCGACGGCAGCGTCGAATTCGCCGAGGGGCTCGGCATGACCGTCGAGCGCCTCTCGACCGTGGGCGGCTTCACTGCGGCGCGTGCCCGCAATGCCGGCTGGCGGCGGCTGGTCGCGGCCAATCCCGGGCTGGATTACGTCCAGTTCGTCGACGGGGACTGCGAGCTGGCGCCCGGCTGGATGGCCGAGGCCGAGCAGGCGCTGGATGCCGAATCGGATCTGTGCGCCGTGTTCGGCCGCCGCCGCGAGCGCTTCCCGCATGTCAGCCCGTATAATGCGCTGTGCGACGATGAGTGGAACGTGCCGGTCGGGCTGGTCAGCGCCTGCGGCGGCGACGTGCTGTTCCGCGTGGCCGCGCTGCGGCAGGCGGATGGCTATACCGAGGATCTTATCGCCGGAGAGGAGCCCGATCTCTGCCTGCGCCTGGGCCTGCGCGGCTGGAGGGTGCGCCGCATCGACCGGGAAATGACCCTGCACGATGCGGACATTCACCGCGCTGGCCAATGGTGGCTGCGCGTGCGCCGCTCGGGCCATGCCTTTGCCGAGCATGTCGTGCGCCACGGCGCCAATGCCTTTGCGGACTGGCGGCGCCAGCGCGACAGCATCGTGCTGTGGGGCGGCCTGATCCCGGCAAGCATCGTCCTTCTGGCGCTGGTGGCGCTGGCGGCCGGTTCGGCGCTGGCGGGGCTTGCCGCGCTCGCGCTCGCCCTGCTCTATCCCGCGCAGGTGGCCCGGATCGCGCTGCGTAAATGGCGCGGCGGCGCATCGCCGCGTTTCGCGCTCACTTATGGCTTCTGGCTCATGCTGGGCAAATTCGCGCAGTTTGGCGGCGTGCTGGGCTATTATCGCCGCCGTCGCGCGGGCGGGCCGGTGCAGCTCATCGAATATAAGGGCGCCGGGGCATGAGCTTCCGGCAGATGTGCGATCTCGTCGCCGAGGATTATCGCACGCATGGGCGCGACTGGACGCGGCCGGGCTTCCGCACCCTCTTCTGGCACCGCTTCGGCAACTGGCGCATGACGGTGCGCTCCAAGCTGCTCCGTGCGCCCCTGAGCATGATCTACCGCTGGGGGTTCCGGCATTGCCGCAATGTCTACGGCATCGAGATCCCCTATAGCGCCACGATCGGCCGCGGCGTGATCGTCGAGCATCAGGGCGGCATTGTCGTGCATGGCGCCAGCGTGATCGGGGACGGCTCGATCATCCGCCAGAACTGCACGCTCGGCCTGCGTTCGCTAGAGCGGCTCGATGATGCGCCGATCATCGGCAAGCGGGTGAATATCGGCGCGGGCGCCGTCATCATGGGCCGCGTCACCATTGGCGACGAGGCGGCGATCGGCGCCAATGCGGTGGTGATGCAGGATGTGCCGGCGGGGGCCCTCGCGGTCGGTGTTCCGGCCGTCATCAAGCTGCGGCCCTAAAAGCGTCCGCTCCATTGATTCCCGTCGCGCCCCCCGCTATAGCGGGGTCTTGACGAATGGCGGCCTCGCACGGGCCGCCTTTTTCCGTTTCAGGACAACCGTGCGAGGAAGGAGCAGTCCAATGTCGATCACCCCGCTCATGCCCGTTTATCCCCGGTGTGAGGTGCGTCCGGTGCGCGGCGAGGGCTGCTACCTGATCGGCGAGCGAGGCGAGCGTTATCTGGACTTCGCCGCCGGAATCGCGGTGAACGCGCTCGGCCATGGCCATCCGCATCTGGTGAAGGCCATATCGGAGCAGGCGGCGACGCTCATGCACGTCTCCAATCTCTACGGTTCGCCGCAGGGCGAGGCGTTCGCGCAGCGCATCGTCGACAATACGTTCGCCGACACGGTGTTCTTCACCAATTCGGGCGCCGAGGCGGTCGAGTGCGCGATCAAGACCGCGCGCCGCTACCATTATGCCAATGGCAATCCGCAGCGGCACAAGCTCATCACTTTCAAGAACGCCTTCCATGGCCGCACGCTCGGCGCGATCAGCGCGACCGACCAGTCCAAGATGCGCGACGGCTTCGAGCCGCTGCTTCCCGGCTTCGACTATGTGGCGTTCAACGATCTCGAAGGCGCGCTGGCGCTGATCGATGAGGAGACCGCCGGCTTCCTGGTCGAGACGGTGCAGGGCGAAGGCGGCCTCTCGGCGGGCCGGCCGGAGTTCATCCAGGGCCTGCGCAAGGCCTGCGACGAGCATGGCCTGCTGCTGCTGCTGGACGAGGTGCAGTGTGGCTATGGCCGCACGGGCAAATTCTTCGCCCATGAGCATTACGGCATCAAGCCGGACATCATGGCGGTCGCCAAAGGCATCGGCAGCGGTTTCCCGCTCGGCGCCTGCCTCGCCACCGAGGAAGCGGCCAAGGGCATGGTCCCCGGCACGCACGGCTCGACCTATGGCGGCAATCCGCTCGCCATGGCGGCGGGCATGGCGGTGCTGGACGTGATGCTGGAGCCCGGCTTCTTCGAGGGCGTGGCGGCCAAGGGTGAGCGCCTGCGCGGCGCGCTGGAGCAGCTCATCCCCAATCATGACAGCGTGTTCGAGGAAGTGCGCGGGCTCGGCCTGATGCTCGGCCTCAAGCTCAAGCCCGAGGTGGAAGCGCGAAACTTCGTCGCCCATCTGCGCGACAATCACGGCCTGCTGACGGTGTCGGCCGGCGAGAATGTCGTGCGCATCCTGCCGCCGCTGGTAATCGAGGAAAGCCATATCGCCGAGGCGATCGAGAAGCTCTCCGCCGGTGCCGCCAGCTACAAGGTGCCGGAGGCGGCCGCCTGATCCAATCCGGTGCTCCCGCGAAAGCGGGAGCCCAGGGGCCGGCGGCGGTGCATCACTGCCCCAGGTTCCCGCTTCCGCAGGAATACAAGAAATGACGAGGCATTTCCTCAATCTGTCCGATGCCGGCGGCGACGCCATCGCCGCGATGCTCTCCGACGCCATCGACCGCAAGGCCGCGCGTGCCGGCATGCCCAAGGGCGCGACGGACAAGGATGCGCCGCTCGCCGGGCGCACGCTTGCCATGATCTTCGAAAAGAACTCGACGCGCACGCGGGTGAGCTTCGACATGGCGATCCGCCAGCTCGGCGGCACCTCCCTCATCCTCGACGGCGGCACCAGCCAGCTCGGCCGCGGCGAGACCATCGCGGACACGGCCCGCGTGCTCAGCCGCATGGTCGATGCGATCATGATCCGCACCGACGATCACGCCAAGATCGAGGAAATGACGCGCCATGCGACCGTCCCGGTGATCAACGGCCTCACCGACGAATCGCATCCCTGCCAGATCGTCGCGGACCTGCTGACCGTCATCGAGCATGGCGTAGCGCTGCCCGGCAGCCAGTGGTGCTGGCTCGGCGATGGCAATAACGTGCTGCACTCGATCATCGAGGCAGCCGGCCTCTTCAAGTTCGACGTGCGCATGGGCGTGCCCGAAGGCTATGATCCCGATCCGCGCTTTGCCGAGGCCGCACGCCGGAATGGTGCGACGATCACGCTCACCCGCGACGCCGCGCAGGCTGTGGCGGATGCCGATGTGGTGGTCACGGATACCTGGATCTCCATGGGCCAGGCGGGCGGCGAGGGGAAGCTGAAGGCGATGATGCCTTATCAGGTGACGGCCGCGCTGATGGCGCGCGCGAAGCCCGGCGCGAAGTTCCTCCACTGCCTCCCCGCCCATCGCGGCGAGGAAGTGACGGAGGACGTGATCGACGGCCCGCAGTCGCTGATCTGGGATGAGGCGGAAAATCGTCTGCACGGGCAGAAATCCGTCGTCCTCTGGTGCTTCGGGATGCTGGGCTAGCGGCGACTTCCGTCCCTCTCCCCTCGCGGGAGAGGGCGGGAAAAGGGCAGGCGTTTGCAGCCCCCCTTAGACATTCCGTCTTCCCGCTCCTATCTAGCGCCCGTGGCTTATTCTTTCTCCCGTAGCTTCGCCGACGAAGCGCTTGGCTTCGCCATTCCCGACCGCAATGTCCGGGGCCGTCTCGTGCGCCTGGGCACGGCGCTTGACGACGTGCTCTCGGCCCATGCCTATCCGCCGGTGATCGAGAAGCTGGTCGCCGAGGCGCTGGTGCTCGCCAGCCTGCTGGGCGCCCTGCTCAAGGACGATGCCGGCCAGCTCACCCTGCAGGCGCAGACCGAGCAGGGCGTCGTCTCGCTGCTCGTCGCCGACTACAAGGCGGGCGCCGTGCGCGGCTATGCGCAGTTCGATGCGGACCGGCTCGCCGAGCTTGGCGAAGACCCGAGCCTGTTCGGCCTGTTTGGCAAGGGCTATCTCGCCATCACCTTCGATCAGGCGGTGACCGGCGAGCGCTATCAGGGCATCGTGCCGCTGGAAGGCGCGGGGCTGGCCGAGGCCGCGGAGCATTATTTCGCCCAGTCGGAGCAGGTGCCGAGCCTGCTGCACATCGCCGTGCGCCACGATGCCGGCGAGGGCTGTATCGGCGCCGGCATGTTGCTCCAGCATCTCCCGGCCGGCGAGGTGGGGCGCGAGCGGCTGCATGTGCGGCACGATCATCCCGACTGGGAGCATGTCATGATCCTGGGGCGCACGCTCTCGGATGGTGAGCTGACCGATCCCGCGCTGCCGCTCACCGATATTGCCTGGCGTCTGTTCCATGAGGAGCCGGAAGTCCGCGCTTTCCCGCCCGTGTCGATCCGAAAGGGTTGCCGCTGCGATCCCGACCATATCCGCTCGGTGCTCGCCCGATTCGGCGCGGCGGAGCGGGCTGACATGGCGGACGAGAACGGCGTGATCGGCGTCGACTGCGCCTTCTGCTCGAAGATTTTCGAAGTCGCCCTGACGGATTTGTCCAATCCGGCGTGAACCGGCCGTGGCATGTCCCTTTCCGAGCCGATTCGCTTTTCTGCGACGAAGCGTGCCTTTCTATCGTCGAATTTCTGCATTATCTAAGGCGCTGAAGGAAAACTGGCGCGCGTCCGGTCAAGGGATCGGAGTGCGCGCTACGTTTAGGTGGACGAAATGCGCGGGGTTTTTGCTCTTTCTCTGATCGGTATCGTCGTGGCCTGTCCTGCCGCGGCCGTCGTCGCGCAAATGCAGTTTTCGGCCCTTTCCGGGCTCGAACGCGGCGAATGGGAATTGAAGGAGCGCGGCAACGAGACTTTGGCGCGTCGCCTGTGCATCGGCGATCCAGGGCAGCTCCTCCAGCCGCTCCATGCCGGCCGCCAGTGCAAGCGCTATGTGCTTGAGAACACCGCGCGCCGCGCCGCCGTCACTTATGATTGCGCCCAGGCCGGGCAGGGCCGCACTCAGGTGCGCGTCGAGACAGCGCGGCTGGTGCAGATCGATTCGCAAGGCGTCTCCGGCGGCGCGCCTTTCGACATAGCGATGGAAGGACGGCGCGTGGGCGCCTGCAAGGGCTCGGCGCTGGGCCGTTAACGCGGGCAGGGCGTTCGTTGCGCCCAAGCGGGAACCGCCGTTGTCGGGAGGGCATGCTTGTCGGTAAGGCGGAGAGCGGGATCGACCCCATCCAGGCCATGGTCCCGCAGCGGGGATGACGACCGGAGCCGGCATTTCCTAAACCGCCATTTTCCGCTAGCGCCCGTCCATGACTCCTGAAACTCCCATCGCCGTCGCGCTTATCTCCGGCGGCCTCGATTCCATGGTCGCCGCTGGTCTCGCCCGCGAGGCCGGCTTCCGGCTGGCGGCGCTCACGATCGACTATAACCAGCGCCACCGCATCGAGCTGGACGCGGCGCGGCGCGTGGCGCAGGCGCTCGGCGTCGAGCGCCACATCCTCCTGCCGCTCGATCTCACCCAGTTCGGCGGCTCGGCGCTCACGGCGGATATCGACGTGCCCAAGGGCGGCGTCGGCGCCGGCATCCCGATCACCTATGTGCCCGCGCGCAACACCATCTTCCTGTCGCTGACGCTCGGCCTGGCCGAGGTCGTGGGCGCGCAGCACATCTATATCGGCGTCAACGCGCTCGATTACTCCGGCTATCCCGATTGCCGGCCCGAGTTCATCGAGGCGTTCGAGAAGATGGCCGCGCTCGCCACCCAGCAGGGTGTCGAGGGCAGGCCGATGCATATCGAGGCGCCGCTCCAGCACATGACCAAGGCGCAGATCGCGGCGGAAGCGGCGCGCCTTGGCCTTGATGCGGGCATGAGTTGGTCCTGCTACGATCCGACGCCGGACGGGCTGCACTGCGGCCTGTGCGATAGCTGCCGCCTGCGCGCCAAGGGGTTCATCGAGGCCGGGCTGCCCGATCCGACCCGCTATGCCGTCCAGCCTGAGATTCGGCCATGAGCTATGCCGTCAAGGAGATGTTCCTGACCTTGCAGGGCGAGGGTCTGCAGGCCGGGCGCCGCGCGGTGTTCCTGCGCTTTGCCGGCTGCAATCTGTGGACCGGCCGGGAAGCCGACCGGGCGAGCGCCGTCTGCCGCTTCTGCGACACGGATTTCGTCGGCACGGATGGCGAGAATGGCGGCAAGTTCGCGACGGCCGAGCAACTCGCCGCCGCCGCGGCGCTGCTGTGGGGCGAGGAGCCGGGCACGCGCTTCCTGGTCGTTACCGGCGGCGAGCCGATGCTGCAGCTCGATCCACCGCTGGTGGAGGCGCTGCACAAGCTCGGTTTCGAGATCGCCGTGGAGAGCAACGGCACCTTGCCCGCCACGCCCGGCATCGACTGGCTGTGCATCAGCCCCAAGGCAGGGAGCGAGGTGGTGCAGCGCGCGGGGGAGGAGCTCAAGCTGGTCTGGCCGCAGCCCGGCATCGACCCGGCGGCGCTGCTCGACTGGGATTTCGGTGCCTATCTTGTCCAGCCGATGGACTGCGGCTCTGAGGAAGCCAACGCGCAGGCGCGAGAGGCCGCGATCGCGCTCGTCATGAGCGACAGCCGCTGGCGACTATCCTTGCAGACGCACAAGCTGTTGGGATTGAAGTAGGCGATGTCGCGGCAGCTGTTAGAGTTTGTCGTGATCTGATGGAGACCCCTTGCCCTCCGTTCGTGTCCAGCGAAGTCGAGACACGTTGAGGCGGACCTATACGTGTCTCGACTTCGCTCGACACGAACGGGAATGGGCTTGCTTCAATCCGATCGGGGCAGAATCTGACGGGTGCCGCCGATGCCGCATGGACTTTGTCCTGTTTGAACTGAATCAGTGCTCCTGCGCAAGCAAGAGCCAGGGCGGCAAAGCGCCTCCGCCGGCCCCTCGGCTCCCGCTTCCGCAGGAGCGCAAGTCGTCCCCGTTTGAAAAGGCCGCCTCCCTTACTCGGAGGCGACAGTCTCCGTATCTTCCTTCGCCGCGTTGCCCTGCGGCTTGGGCGCCTCCGCGTGGCTGACGCTGCCGGCATTGTCGACATTGCCCACGCCATCGGCCTTCACCGCATCGAGATCGGTCATGCTGTCGTTGACCGTGCCGTCGACCACTTCCATGTCGCGCATCTCGACGGCGTTGCCGCTCGGTTCCTTGCCGCCACCGCAGGCCGTAAGCGCAAGGCAGGCGGCGAGGGCCGCGAGCGGCAGCTTGAAGGGGGCAGGGCGGTCGGTCCGAGGCATCTCTCTTTTTCTCCCGTTGGCGCGGCCATGCCTTGCGGTGTGCGACCCATGGTCCGGCGCGAAACGCGGACCTTAGTTAGCCGGGGGTTGAGGCTCAAGTGTCCGTTGGCTCCGGGTGGCCGGGCGGGTCGATTGCGCGGAGCATGGCCGGCGCGTGGGCGGCGAGGGCCGCGTCGAGCGTGGCCATATCGGCCGGGCGCCCGAGATCGGCGAGGCTGGTGACGCCGAAGGCGCGAATGCCGCACGGCACGATGCCGTCATAATGGGTGAGATCGGGCGCGACGTTGATCGCCATGCCATGCAGCGTCACCCATTTGCGCACCCGCACGCCGATTGCGCCGATCTTGGCCTCGGTCCCGTCCGGCCCATGGGTCCACACGCCCACGCGCCCCTGCGCCGTCCAGGCGGTGACGCCGAGATCGGCCAGCGCCGCGATCATCCAGCCTTCCAGCGCCTGGACGAAGGCGCGCACGTCCCGCCCGCGCCGGGCGAGGTCGAGATTGAGATAGACGACCCGCTGGCCGGGGCCATGATAAGTATATTGCCCGCCCCGCCCGGTGATGTGCACCGGGAAGCGCGCCGCGATCAGATCCTGCGCCTGCGCGCTGGTGCCGGCGGTGTAGAGCGCGGGATGCTCGATCAGCCAGATGCGCTCGGGCGCCGCCCCCGCGAGGATGGCGTCGGCGCGCGCCTCCATCCCGGCGAGGCCCGCCGCATAATCGAGCAGGCCGGGTTCAACGCGCCATTCGACGCCTTCCCGAGAGAGTGCCTCATGGCTCATCCGGGCTCAGATGTGCCCTGTCGCGAAATTTCGCAAGTCGCGCTCTGGCCCTGCGCGGCGAATTTCCCTATCCCCCGCCCAATGCCAGGAAGAACACAGCGATGAGCAGCAGGATCGACCTTACCACCGTCTGGGATGACGCGAAGGCGATGGCGCGCGCCAACGGCGAACTGCTGATCGCGGTCGCCGGCATGTTCCTGCTGCTGCCGCTCGCCGTGGGCCTGCAGCTCATGGAGCGGCCGCCCCTGCCGCCGCAGGGGGCGAGCCAGGACGCGATCCTGCAATGGTATGAGGGCTTCTTTGCAGCCAATCTGCCGGTGATGATCGGCGTGACCATCATCACCTCCTTCGGCATCCTGGCGATCCTGACGCTGCTGCTGCGGCCCGAGCGGCTGACCGTCGCCGAATCGCTCAAGGCCGCGCTGCGTGTGCTGCCGGGCTATGTGCTCGCCAATCTGCTCCAGCAGTTCGGCGTCATGGCCGGGCTCACCCTCTTCCTGCTTCCGGGCTTCTATCTGATCGGCCGCTTCGCGCTCGTAGGGGCGGCCTCAGCGGCGGAGAATGATGGCAATCCCTTCAGCATGCTGAGGCGCAGCGCGGAGCTAACCCGCGGCAATGGCTGGCGGCTTTTCGGCCTGCTGGCGGTGATCATGATCGTGGTCATGGTGGTCAACATCATCGCCTCGATCCTGATCGGCCTCGTCGCGACCCTGCTGCTGCCCGCCGACCTCGCCGAATTCGCCATCAGCCTCGTCTCGGCCTTCACCTGGACGGCGATCTTCACTCTGACGGCGCTCGTGACCGCCGCCTTCTACCGCGCGGCCACAGCGCCCACCTCTGCCCCCTGGGCGCCGGGCCGCTAGGGCGCATCAGCCCCAGGTCACCCGGGGCGGCAGGCTCATCAGGATCGCGTCGATATTCCCGCCGGTCTTGAGGCCGAACAGCGTGCCGCGGTCGTGGACCAGATTGAACTCGACATAGCGCCCGCGCCATTCGAGCAGCGCGGCTTCCTCATCCGCCGTCCAGGGCGTGTCCATCCGCCTCCGCACGATGCGCGGAAAGACATCGAGGAACGCCTCGCCGACCGCGCGGGTGAAGGCGAAGGTCGCGTCGAACTCGCCTTCGAGATGATCGTAGAAAATGCCGCCCACGCCCCGATGCACGCCGCGATGGGGAATGAAGAAATAGTCGTCGGCCCATTTCTTGAAGCGCGGATAATAGTCCGGATCATGCGCATCGCAGGCCGCCTTGAACGCGGCGTGGAAGTCGTCCCGGTCCTCGGCGTAGACGATGGGCGGATTGAGGTCCGCGCCGCCGCCGAACCAGCGCTTGGTCGTCACCAGCATCCGCGTGTTCATGTGAACGGCGGGCACGTGGGGATTGGTCATGTGGGCAACGAGGCTGATGCCGGTCGCGAAGAAGCCGGGATTGTCCTCGCCCGCGCCGTGGATGGTCCGCGCGAATTCGGGTGAGAAGGCGCCGCCGACTGTCGAGACGTTGACGCCGACCTTCTCGAACACCTTGCCCTTCATGACGCCGCGCACGCCGCCACCGCCACCGCCCTGCTCGATCGGCCCGGCCGGCGCCCCGTCCTGCTCGCGCCACCACTCTAGATAGTCGAAGCTGGCGTCGCTTCCGGCCTCGCGCTCGATCGCTTCGAATTCGGCGCAGATCCGGTCGCGCAGACTCTCGAACCAGTCGCGCGCGGCCTGTTGTTCATCGTCCAGCATCATCGTCCTTATAATTCGTCTGCGCGGTCATTCGGGAAACAGGCCCGTTTGCCGCAGTGCCTCGCCGAGCGCGATGCCAGTTGCGACGGCGAGGTTCAAGGAGCGAAAGCCCGCTGCCATCGGAATGCGCACGCGCAGGTCCGCCTGTTCATGCAACTCGGGCGGCAGGCCCGCGCTTTCCCGCCCCATGAGCAGGATGTCATCGGGCGCGAAGCGGGCATCGGGCAGGCGCGTGTCGCCGGCGCTGGTGAGCGCGACGAGCCGCGCGTTCCCGGTCAGCCGCGCGGCCGTGAACGCCGCGAAGTCCGCATGGCGCGTCACCTCGACATGGCCACCATAGTCCATCGCCGCGCGCCTGAGTTGCGCGTCGGACGCCGGAAAGCCGCAGGGCAGCACGATATCCACCCCGATTTGCCAGCAGGCGGCGAGGCGCAGGATCGTGCCCACATTGCCGGCGATATCGGGTTGATAGAGAGCGATGCGCATCGAGGCTTTCCCGTTCCGATGGTGATTCCACCCTTCCCCTGAAGAGGGCGAGCCGATTCGGCTATGGGCCGGATGCTCTCAACCTTCCAACCCTGTCACGCCCCGGTCAAAAAAGCTGTGCGCCGCCGAAAATTGAAGGTTGGCAAATCGCGATCAAGAACGCTATCAGGCGCCCGAACGCGCCGGGGGCATCCAGGCGTGCGGTGTGTCGTATCAGCCTTCCGGCGCGCGGACTTCCTGCCATATGGGGAAGCCGACGAGGAGACCGGGCGGGGACTGGATCGACCGCCGGTTCGCGAATTTCTGGCCCGGCAGCGAGGGTTGCCGCATCGCCGGGCAAAGGGAGGCATGACGACGCATGGCCACTGAAGTGCATGGGAACGAGGCTGTCGTGAGTGAAGGCGAGGGCGTTCGTCGCCGCGACTTCATCAATATCGCGGCGGTGAGCTTCGCGGGTGTCGGCGCCGTCGCCGTCGTCTTGCCCCTCGTCAACCAGATGAACCCGAGCGCCGACGTGCTCGCCGCCTCGACCACCGAGGTCGATCTCTCTGCCATCGCGGAAGGTCAGGCGATCAAGGCGGTGTTCCGCTCGCAGCCGCTGTTCGTGCGGCACCTGACGGCCAAGGAGATCGCCGAGGCGGACGCGGTCGATCCCGCCAGCCTGCGCGATCCGCAGACGCTTGAGGAGCGCGTGGTCGATGGCAAGAAGCAGTGGCTCATCACCATGGGCGTTTGCACGCACCTGGGCTGCGTGCCGCTCGGCGCCGGCGAGGGCGAGAATCGCGGCGAGTTCGGCGGCTATTTCTGCCCCTGCCACGGTTCGCACTATGACACGGCAGCGCGCATCCGGAAGGGCCCCGCCCCGAAGAACCTGCTCGTTCCCGCGTACAAGTTCACCTCTGATACCGCCGTTCTCGTAGGCTAAGGATAAAGATAATGAGCTTTCCCTGGGCTGAGCATTACACGCCGAAGCATCCGCTGATGAAGTGGGTGGACGAGAAGCTTCCGCTTCCGCGTTTCGTCTACAACGCCGTCGGCGGTGGCTATGAGGTGCCTCGTAACCTCAACTATTTCTGGAATTTCGGCGTTCTCGCCGGCATGGCGCTGACCGTCCAGCTGATCACCGGTATCATTCTAGCCATGCATTATGCGGCGAATGCCGGTGTGGCGTTCGATTCGGTCGAGCACATCATGCGCGACGTGAACTCGGGCTGGATGCTGCGTTATGCGCACGCCAACGGCGCGAGCCTCTTCTTCATCGTGGTCTACATCCACATCTTCCGTGGCCTGTTCTACGGCTCCTACAAGGCGCCGCGCGAGATGGTGTGGCTGCTCGGCGTGGTCATCTTCCTGCTGATGATGGCGACGGCGTTCATGGGCTATGTGCTTCCCTGGGGGCAGATGAGCTTCTGGGGCGCGCAGGTGATCACTGGCCTGTTCGAAGCGATCCCGGTCGTCGGCACGCCGATCAAGACCTGGCTGCTCGGCGGCTTCGCGCCCGGCAACGCCTCGCTGAACCGCTTCTTCTCGCTGCACTATCTGCTGCCGTTCGTGATCGCGGGTGTCATCATCCTGCACATCTGGGCGCTGCACATTCCCGGCTCGTCGAACCCGACCGGCGTCGAGGTGAAGGGTCCGCAGGATACGGTGCCGTTCCATCCTTATTATACGGCCAAGGACGGTTTCGGCGTCGGCGTGTTCGCGATCGTG
Source organism: Sphingomonadales bacterium (assembly GCA_017304105.1). Lineage (GTDB taxonomy): Bacteria > Pseudomonadota > Alphaproteobacteria > Sphingomonadales > Sphingomonadaceae > Sphingobium. The sequence continues at coordinate 339 of JAFKLU010000073.1, read as the reverse complement.
TTCGCGCTGCTCGTCTTCTTCGGGCCGAACCTGCTGGGTCACCCGGACAATTATATCGCGGCCAATCCCATGTCGACGCCGGCGCATATCGTGCCCGAATGGTATTTCTGGCCGTTCTACGCGATCCTGCGCGCCTTCACGATGGACCTGACGATCCCGTTCACCGGCATCGTGCTGATCCCGGCCAAGCTGCTCGGCGTGCTGGCGATGTTCGCGTCGATCCTGCTGCTGCTCGTCCTGCCCTGGATCGACACCTCGCCGGTCCGCTCTGGCACTTACCGGCCGCTGTTCAAGAAGTTCTTCGCGCTGCTCGTCGTCGACGTGTTCGTCCTGGGCTAT
>JAFKLU010000133.1 GCA_017304105.1 Sphingomonadales bacterium | reverse complement strand
CGTCTCCCGCCAGCGGCAGCGCCGGCAGCTCGGCCAGCATCGCCGGCTCGGCGGGCAGCGCGGGCGCGGCGCCGGCGCGCTCCTTGGGATCGTCCTGCGGCAGCAGCGGACGGTGGTTCACCGTCACCGCGCCCTTCACCTTGACGCCGCGTGCCTTCAGCATCTCGCCGAAGCGCCAGGCCGCATAATGCGCCGGATCGTCGATGCCGAAGCGCAGCCGCTCGGGCTTCGCGTCCACGCCGATCGTGCCGGTTAGGCGCACCACAAGGCTCATGGGATCGCGCCAGTGGCTGAGCTTCACCTCGCTGCCCGGCACGGTGCGCGCCCGATTGTCGAGCGTGTAATAGACCAGCCCGTCAATCTTCGGCGCCTCGCCCACGGCCGCAGGCGCGACCATCATGGCAAGCTCATTGTCGTCGAGCGTCAGCGCGGAAATGCCGGTGCCGTAGCGGGTGGGGATATTGTTCCAGCTCATGCCGGGGCTCCAGCGCTCGTCCGGATAAAAGCGGTCGTCGCCGACGATGTCGTTCACCCGGTGCGTCTTGGCCGCCACCGCATCGGCGAGCGTCGCGAGGCAGTTCTCCGTGCAGTCGGCGGCGCTGGAAAGCCGCGCATCGCCACGCCCGACGAGCAGCACATCGGGACGCCCCTTGCGCCCTGTCAGCGCCACGCCCGTCCCCTTCGCGGCGACATCGACTTCGCCGAGACGCGCATAAGCGGCGGCGGTGGTGAACATCTTGGTGTTGGACGCCGGAATGAAGCGCTGGTCCGGCGCGATGGCGATCACCGTCTCGCCTTCGAGCGTGGTCACCATGAGGCCATAGCGCGTGCCCGCCGGGGCCTGCGCCAGAATCGCCTCGACGCGTTGACGCAGGTCGGGTTCGGCCTTGGAAAGGGCATGGAGCGGGGCGAGCGGCAGGGCCAGAGCGGCGAGAGTGATGAGCAGACGCATGCGGCAGGCCTATCAGCACCGTGGCCGGGAAAATAGATGGTTATGCGCGAAATCTGAGCCTCATACGTCATTCATCCACCGCTGGCCGACGCCGAACGCGGCGCTCACCGCAAAAGCGGTTCCCTCGGCCCGTCAAAATGGTCTAGGTGGCGCGGATGGACGAAGCGACGAGTGACGCGACCAGCTACCGGCTCCGACGCGGAGAGGGTGGACCGGGGCTCAGGGCGCGCCTGCGCGGCCTCATGACGCGGCGTCGCTGGCGCTGGCTTGCCTATGCGCTGGGCGGCTTCCTGATCTTCATCCTGCTGTTCTGGCTGCTCTTCGCGCGCGGCCTGCCGGACGCCAAGAGCCTGCTCGATTATCAGCCGCCCTTGCCCACCGTCGTGCGCGACGGGGAGGGCCAGCCGATCTACAGCTTCGCGCGCGAGCGCCGGGTGCAGCTCCAATATTCCGATTTCCCGCCGCATCTGGTCAACGCCTATCTCTCGGCCGAGGACAAGACCTTCTTCAGCCATCATGGCCTGGATTTTCCCGGTCTGGTGCGCGCCGCCGTGCAGGGCATCATGAGCGGATCGTCGCCGCGCGGCACCTCCACGATCACGCAGGAGGTCGCCAAGAACCTGCTCGTGGGCAACGAGGTGAGCTATGCGCGCAAACTCAAGGCAGCGA
>JAFKLU010000072.1 GCA_017304105.1 Sphingomonadales bacterium | reverse complement strand
GCGAGCCCCGGAATGAGGGCGTGCCAGGCCAGGAACGAGAGGGAGGGACGGAACACCTCGTCCACATATTTTGTCCAGATACGCATCAGCCCCTGATTGTAGGGATCGGCCGGCTTGAGCGCGGGCCCCTCGAAGGCATCGTCGATATACTCGTTAATGACCGTCGATTCGGTAAGAACTCGTCCATCATGAACAAGTGTCGGCACCTGTCCGGCGGGATTTACCTTCAGATATCCCCGGTCGTGCTGCTCAAATTTGGTCAAGTTAATATAGTGGCTCGTGAACGTCACGCCTTTTTCGTGAATGGCTTGCAGAACTTTGAGACTCTATGATCCCGGTTCTCCATGGTAGAGGTCGACGGACATTTAGATACTCCGATTATAAATTGACAGCGGATCGAAATTCTTGTCGAACACTGTCAATAGACAGAAGGGAAGGGCGAGGATGAAGAGCGTTTCGGGTGCAGTGGCGTTCGTTACCGGCGGCGCGAGCGGCATTGGTCTGGGCATGGCGCGGGCGCTGGCCGAGGCGGGTGCCAAGGTCGCCATTTGCGACGTGCATGATGCGCGGCTGGACGAGGCGCGGGACATCGCCACGCAGGAAGGCTGGGCCGACCGCTTCCTGGCGCTCAGGCTCGATGTCACCGATCGTCCGGGTTACGCCGCCGCGCTTGACGAGACCGAAGCCAGGCTCGGCCCATTGCAGATCCTCGTCAACAATGCCGGCGTCGGCATTGCCGGGCCGGTCGATGAAGCGACCCATGCCGATTGGGACTGGGGCGTGGGCGTCAATCTGATCGGCGTCGCCAACGGCCTTGTCGCCGGCATTCCCCGCATCAAGGCGCACGGACAGGGCGGCCATATCGTCAACACCGCGTCCGAGGGCGCGATCATGAGTGCGCGCCGCACGCGCGGCGTCTATGCGCCGACCAAGGCGGCCGTGATTTCCCTGACCGAGCATCTGCGCGTCGAGCTGGAGGCGAAGGGCGTCGATATCGGCACGACGGTGGTCTGCCCCGGCCCGGTCGCGACCAACATTTCCGAGACGGAGAATCTGCGCCCGGCCGAATTCCAGGTCGACAGCCCGTTCCGCGACCGGTCCGAGCCGCATGGCGCGCTGCCAACCAACCCGAGCGGGATCAACTACTGGCTGGAGCCGCTGACGGTCGGCCGCCAGATGATCCACGCCATCCTCACCAACAAGCTGTACGTCATCACGCATCCGGCCTTCATCGACTCCGTCAAGGCGCGCCACGCCGCGATCGAGGCGGCGATGGCGGAGGATTATCTGCCCCGCGACTAAGGGGCGGATTGTCTCGGCGGTCGCAAGGAGGGGCGGGATCTGCACGGATCTAGACCCGCGCTTCCTGCGCCTTCAGCTCCCCGATCTTCGCGGCATAGGGCTTGAGCCCCGCAATCATGATGATGATCGCGATCGGCATCATCACCGCTGCGGAGCCCGCCAGCGCATAGCGCAGCCCCGCCTCGTCACCGACGACATGCTCGGTGATCGCCGCGATGAAGCTGGGGCCGATGCCCTGTCCGGCAAGCGTATAGGTGAGCAGGTAGAGCGCCGTGATCTGGCCACGCATATGGCTGGGGACCACGCTCTGGAGCGCGGCATTCTGCGTCGGCGCGCCCATCAGGGAGGCCATGGCCGCGACGCCCGAGATGGCGACGGACACCCACGGGTCCGCGACGAGCGGCGCGGCGACCATGCACGGCGTCGCGATGATCCAGCCGGTCAGCACGACGCGTAGATTGGCATTGTCATGCTTGCGCGCGAGATGCTCGGAAAGGAAGGATCCGAGGAACACGCCCGCCACGCCCGTCACGAGCGCGATGATGCCGCTGACCAGCGCCACCTGTGCGGGCGACCAGCCATAGGTGCGCGTGAGGAAGGCCGGGCGCCACATGCCGGCGCCGCCGCTCTCGATGCCGCTCACCAGCAGCGCCACGAAGAGAGGGGCGAAGAGCCGCCAGTTGGCTTTCATGAAGCGCAAGATGCCGCCGAACGACTCGGCCTTCACCGGTCCGCCCCGGCGCGCGGGCTCAGGCAGCGAATAGACGAGCAGCGCGAACAGCAGCCCCGGCAGGCCGACAATGAAGAAGACCGCCTGCCAGTAACGCGGCTGACCGATGACCGGGAGATGCGGCAGTTCGATCGTCTGCAGCCAGTGGATCACGAAAGCGCTGAAGATCATCGCGACCGCCGTGCCCGCGACAGATCCCAGGTTCAGCACCGCGATGGCGCGGGCGAGGCGCTCGCGCGGGAACATGTCGGCGATCATGGAGAAGGTCGCCGGCCCGTTCACCGATTCCCCCGCGCCCACCGCCGCGCGACACAGGAAAAGCTGCAAGAAGTTGTTGGCCAGCCCGGTCATCGCCGTACTGAGGCTCCAGAAGGCAACGCCGACCGCGAGGATGGTCTTGCGGCTGTAGCTGTCCACCAGCTTGGCGAGGGGAACACCGAGGCCGAGATAGAAGATCGCGAAGGCGAGGCCCAGCAACAGCCCGATCTGCCCGTCCGAAAGAGCCATGTCCCGCTTGATCGGCTCGACCAGCAACGAGAGGATCGAGAGGTCGAGCTGCGCGGACATGCGCACCAGCGCGAGCACACCCATCGCTGTCCAGGCCGTGCGCGCAGGCGGCCAGCCTCCTCTGGAAGGGCTGGCCGATGCGCTATCGGCGGCCCCGGGCGCCGCCTGCGTGCCCCCGCTCGCCACGGTCAGGCGGCGTTTTCTTTTTCGCGGCGGCGATATTCATAGGTGTCGATCTCATCGCCGCTCTCGTTGATGGTCGCACGGCGCATATCCCGGCGATACTGATCGCTCTCCAGCGGCGTCGCGGCGTGCAGGGCAAAGCGATTGTCCCAGATCACGATGTCGCCGACCGTCCAGTGGTGGCGGTGGACGAACTGCGGCTGGGTGACGTGATCGTAGATTTCCTCGACCAGCTGATGGCCTTCCTCTTCCGACAGGCCCTCGACGTCGACGCAATGCCCACCGACGAACACGGCTTTGCGTCCATCGCCGGAGACGCGGACCAGCGGGTGCAGCACCGGCGGCATCGGCATGTTAGCGCGCATCTCGTCGGTGACTTCAAGGCCCGCATATTGGCGGCCCCTCCAGAAGTCGTGAATGCCCATCCTGCCCTCGATCTTGTCCTTCGTCTCTTGCGGCAGGCTGGCATAGCCGACGCGCAGATCGACGAAGAGCGTATCGCCACCCACTTCCGGCGGGGGGCATTCGACCCCGCGCAGCATCGACCATTTGGATGGCAGCGGGTTGAACGAGCTGTCCGCGTGGAAGCGCTCTGCGCCCTTGGCGATGTTCCGGTTTGCCGGCGTCAGCGGCTTGATGTTGCCATCCGGGTCCAGATTGCCCGCGAAGAAGAGTTCGGGCGCCATGCGGCCGGCCGGGCGCGTGCCGTAGCCGGGCGGAAGCTCCAGCGGGCCGAAGAGGCGTGCGAAGCGGATATGCTGCTCATCCGTGATCGGGCCCTGCCGCACCACGCAGACGCCGTATTTGTCCATGGCGTCCTGCACGGTCTGGCGCAGTTCCTCGGTCGGCTCGGCCGTGAGATCGGCCCCCACGATCTCGCCGAAGAACAGGGGGTGAAGCTGGTTGACGGTGATCATGGAGGTTCCTCTCGCTATGCTCGCCCCTGCGTCCCTATCGGGGGCGAGGCTGGCCGCTCTTGACTTTGTTCTTCCATATGTCTGAACCGCCTCAGGCAAGGGAGTCAAGATGGTTGTGAAAACCAATCATTGCACCTGTTCTCTTTTTCTGTGACTTTGCGGGAGCGGCTGCGCGCCGGTTCGCACTTCAAGGCGGTTGGACATGATGACGCAGACCAAGGATGAGCAATCGGTTCCGGCGGGGGACGGCATCGATCTGGGGCTGCTGGGCGAGAGCGTCGGCCCCGCCATCCGGCTGCTGCGCAATCTGCTGTCCTCGCGTGTCGTCACTGCGTTCGAGCCTTTCGGGCTGCGCTCGGGCACGTTTTCCACCATGGCGCTGATCGCCGCCAATCCGGGCTGCTCCCAGTCGGACATCGCGCGGCACATCGGCACCGACAAGTCGATCGTCGTTGCCATCGTCGATGACCTGGAGCGCAGGGGCCTCGCCGAGCGGCAGCGCTCGACCGAGGATCGCCGCCGCAACGCGCTCACGCTCACGAGCGCGGGCCACGATCTGATGATGGAGCTGAACCGCATCGGACGCGAGGTCGAGGACCCGATCCGGCAGGCGCTCTCGCCTGCCGAAATGGCCCAGCTCATCGCTCTCGCCAGGCGCGCGGTGGATGCGCTCATGGCGTCCGGGACCGGCTGAGGCGATCGCCGCCTGCCATGTTTGCGCTTGCGCGCGCCGGGCCGGAATGGTTAGCGTTCAACCGTCGAATCCAGGCCTCGCGCAGCGCGGCCATGAGCCGCCGGCCAGCCAGAAGGCTGCCGCGCGGACCGTCATTTATAGGAGAGTGAGCATGGCCCAGGCAGGACTGAACCCCGAAGGCGTCTTCGTGAAGCATCCGGACAAGGTCTGGATCAACGGCGAGTGGCGCGCCCCGCACAGCGGCCGGATGATCGAGCTGATCTCTCCCAATAGCGAGCAGGTCGTGGGCGCCGTTGCCGAGGCGGACGAGCATGACATGGACCTCGCCGTCGCCGCCGCGCGCGAGGCGTTCGATCGCGGGCCATGGCCCCGCATGAAGGTCGCCGAGCGCAACGCGATCATGGAGAAGATCGCCGCGCATCTGCGCACCCGCGAGCCGGAAGCGGCCAAGGCCTGGACCGCGCAGATGGGCGGTCTCGCCGCTGGCGCGCCGGGCATGGCGGCCATGGGCGTCAACCAGTTCGAGATGATGCGCAAGGTTGGCAACAGCTTCGAATATGTCCGCCAGCGCGAGACGCAGGTCGCCGGCGCGGCCTATATCGTCTACGAGCCGGTCGGCGTCGTTGCCGCCATCGCGCCCTGGAACGCGCCCTTCGCGCTGATGGCCTCCAAGGTCGCCTGCGCGCTCATCACCGGCTGCACCGTCATCATGAAGCCCTCGCCGGAGACGCCGCTGGAGGCCTATCTGATCGCCGAGGCGTGCGAGGCGGCGGGCGTGCCGGCTGGCGTCGTGAACCTTGTCTGCGGCCATCGCGAGGCGGCGGACCACATGGTCAACAATCATGGCGTGGACAAGGTGAGCTTCACCGGGTCGACCGCGGCGGGCAAGCGCATCGCCAGCGTCATGGGCTCGCGCATTGGCCGCTACACGCTGGAGCTGGGCGGCAAGTCGGCCGCCATCGTGCGCGACGACTTCTCGACCGAGGAGACGGCGCAGCTCATGACCCGCACCATCTCGCTGCTCTCGGGCCAGGTCTGCGCGATGCTTTCCCGCCTGATCGTGCCGCGCGGCCGTCAGGACGAGATCGCCGACGCCATCGCCGCCGAGATGCAGAAGGTGAAGATCGGCTATTCGGACGATCCCGAGACGCAGCTTGGCCCGCTCGCCATGAAGCGCCAGCTGGAGCGCGTCGAAATGTATATTGAGGAAGGCAAGAAGACCGCCGAGCTGGTGACCGGCGGCGGTCGTCCGGCCCATCTCAATCGCGGCTATTTCATCGAGCCGACGCTCTTTAAGAATGTCGATAACAAGAGCCGCATCGCCCAGGAGGAGATCTTCGGCCCGGTGCTCAGCATCATCCCGGTCGATGATGAGGAAGAGGCGATTCAGGTCGCCAATGACAGCAATTATGGCCTCTCCGGCTCGGTGCTGACCAAGGACCCGCAGGCCGCTTTCGACATCGCCCGGCAGATCCGCACCGGCGGCATCGCGCAGAACGGGCTCAAGGCGGACTGGAACCTGCAGTTCGGCGGGTTCAAGCAGTCCGGCATCGGCCGCGAGGGCGGCGATGCGGGCCTCATGGCCTATCTTGAATCCAAGACCATGCTCATGGACGAGGCGGTAAACGCGCATTGAGCCGCGCGGCGCTCTACGGGGCGCTGGAGGACTATCTGGCGGCGCTGGGACGCAAGGATCCCGGCGCCGTCAACTGGTCGCCCGACCCCTTCATCACCGAGAACAACGTTCGCCTCGCGGCCGATGATGGCCTGTGGGGCACGATCGAGCGGCTGGGCGACTATCGCCTGATGTTCGCGGACGAGGAAACACGGCAAGTCGGCTATTTCGGCACGGTGATCGAGCCGATGGACGAAAGCGCCTATACGCTGCGGCTCGGGCTCGACGAGGCGGGCAGGATTGCCGAGGTTGAAACCATCGTGGTGCGGCAGGTGGATTCATCGCCCCGCTTCGAGAACCAGCGTTTCTATGACAAACCCATTCTGAACGCGCCGGCAGAAGCGCCGGTCTCGCGCGAGGAAATGATTGCGCTGGCGGACGGCTATTTCTCGACCCTCCAGCTTAACGACGGCACGATCCGCACGAAATTCCATCCCGACTGCAACCGGGTGGAAAACGGCGTGCAGACCACCAACAATCCCGAATTCGGCAAGCTCGTGCCGGTCGCGGGGCTTGGCTGCGAGGCGCAGTTTCGCACCGGCCATTATCGGTATGACGATCGGCTGCGCGGCCGCCGCTTCCCGCTGGTGGACGAGGCACGCGGCCTGGTCTTCGCCTTCGGCTTCATCGACCATAGCGGCCGTCTGGGCGACTATGAACTGACCGACGGCACGAAGGTGAAAAGCCACATCCGCCGGCCGCACAGCTATTATCTGGGCGAGCTGTTCAAGATCGACCAGGGCATGATCTGCCAGATCGAGGCGAACTTCATCACCGTGCCCTATCACATGCCGAGCCCGTGGGACGGGCGGTGAGGGGAGGTTCATCCTTTTCCTGCCTTTCCGTTCGGTTCGAGCTAAGTCGAGAACCGCGAGAACCGCGCTCGGCGTGTCTCGACTTCGCTCGACACGAACGGGAGAAGGTTGGCCAAATTCCGGGGCAAGAATCAGAATGAAAAGCTTCTGGGGCGCATTCTGCCTCCTGGCGCTCGCCGCCTGCTCGGGCGGGCAAGATGCCAAGGTCGACGGCCTCGCCGCCGACAATTGGGTCACGCCCGGCGGCGACGTCGGCAAGTCGCATTACTCGACCCTTGCCGACATCAACCGCGACAATGTGAACAAGCTCGGCCTCGCCTGGTCCGCCGACCTGGGCACCAATCGCGGCCTTGAGGCGACGCCGGTAGTCATCGACGGCGTGATGTACACCAGCGGCGTCGCCGGCCGCGCCTATGCCTTCGACGCCGCGACCGGCCGGGAAATCTGGCGCTATGAGCCGCAGGTCGACATGCAGGTCAATCGCACCGCCTGCTGCGACATGGTCAATCGCGGCGTCGCGGTGGCGCGAGGCAAGGTCTATGTCGCCACGCTGGATGGCTGGATGGTCGCGCTCGACGCGAAGACCGGCAAGCCCGTCTGGCGCAGCGATGCGGTCGTCGATCGGTCGCGCGGCGACAATTCCACCGGTGCGCCGGAGGTGGCGGGCGATGTCGTCGTCATCGGCAATGCCGGCGCCGAATATGACGTACGCGGCTATGTTTCGGCCTTCGATCTGGAGACGGGCAAGCTCGTCTGGCGCTTCTTCACCGTGCCGCGCGACCCGAAGCTCGGGCCGCAGGACCACCCGGACCTTGAGCCCGCGCTCAAGACCTGGGACCCGGATAGCCGCTGGGACGTGGGCGGGGGCGGCACGCCGTGGGACGCGATCAATTATGATCCCGAGAGCGGCCTCGTTCTGGTCGGCACCGGCAATGGCGGGCCCTACGCGGTCTCCAGGCGCAGCCCCAAAGGCGGCGACAATCTCTATCTCGGCTCCATCGTCGCGCTGGATGCGAAAACCGGCCGCCTCAAATGGCACTATCAGGAGACGCCCGGCGACAATTGGGATTATACCTCCACCCAGCCGATGATCCTCACCCGCATGAAGGTGGACGGCGAGGAACGCCCGGTCGTGCTCCATGCCCCCAAGAACGGCTTCCTGTATGTGCTCGACCGGCGCGACGGCAAGCTGCTGCGCGCCAATGCGCTGGTCCGCATGAACTGGGCGAACGGCGTCGACATGAAGACCGGTCGCCCGAACCTGACGCCGGAAAGCTCGGACTATACGAACGGCCCGAAGATCGTCTTCCCCGCCAGCCCCGGCGCGCGCAACTGGCACCCCGCCGCTTATGATCCGGAGACTGGCCTCTACATCGGCACGGTGCAGGACATGGGCAACGCCATCTACATGACGCCGGGCCGCAAGCCGCTCGCCCGCCGCATGTTGAACAATGATGCCGCGCTGCTCTTCACCTCCGATCTGGAGGCGATCCTCCCGACGCTGCCGCCGCCGCTGCGCGATGCGATCGCCGCGCGCCCCGAGATGAAGTGGGTGAAGGAGAACCCGGCGAGCACCGAGCTGCGCGCCATCGATCCGCTCACTGGCAAGACCAGATGGTCCCGCCCGATGGGCGGCTGGCAGGACCGCGGCGGCGCGCTGGCGACGGCGGGCGGCCTCGTCTTTCAGGGCAGCATCGACGGGCATCTGCGCGCTTTCGACAAGGCGAGCGGCAAGCTGCTCAAGGAGATCGACACCGGCACCGCGATCCTGGCCGCGCCGATGACCTACAAGGTCGGCGGCACGCAATATGTGGCAGTGATGGCGGCCTGGGGCGGGGGCGGTTTTCCCTATGTTCCGCCCTATTCGGCGGCCTACAGGCGCGGCAATAAGGGCCGCGTCCTCGTCTTCCGGCTGGATGGCGGCCCCGTGCCGCTGCCGCCCGCCTTGCCCCCGCTCGCAGTCGCGCCCGCGCCGCCCAGGCAGGCGCCCGGCGTCACGCCCCAGACGATCATGCAGGGCATGACGCTCTTCTTCGGCAATTGCGCGCTCTGCCACTCGAACCAGCCGCGCTCGATCACGCCGGATCTGCGCCGGATGAGCGAAGGCACCCATGCGGCCTTCAAGGAGATCGTGCTGCGCGGCCTGCTGCTGCCGAATGGGATGCCCCGCTGGGACGACCGGCTGAGCGAGAAGGATGTCGACGCGATCCACGCCTATCTGATCGACCTCCAGGCCAAGGTCCGCGCCGAGGAACTGGAGAAGCAGAAGCGCGGCCTGCCCCTGGATGCGCCGGGGCTGACGATCCTGTCGAATTATTGAGCAACCCGAAACCAACAAAACGCCGTTCGGGCTGAGCGAAGTCGAAGCCCATACTGAGCGGAGGCGAAGTGCCCTTCGACAGGCTCAGGGCGAACGGATGGAAAAAGCGGACCCGGAATGAGGAGCAAAAGATGACCTACTCCACCCTCGACAACCCCGTGCTCGAATTCGCCTTTGAGTGCCGCCTCATGTTCACCCGCGTCTTCGCGATCCCCGACGTGCATAATGGCGGCTTCCGCTCGGCGGTGCTGGTCGATGAAGGGCATTTCGAGGGGCCCCGCCTGCGCGGCAAGGCCATCCCCAATTCGGGCGGCGACTATGCCCATTTCCGCGCCGACGATACCGCCGTGTTCGATGCGCGCTACCTGCTGGAAGTGGACGACGGCACGATCATCTACATGCAGAACAAAGGCTATCTCTGGGGCCGCAAGCCGGATTCGATGCAGCGCCTGCGCGCCTGGGCCTTCGAGGGCGGCCCCCCGGTGGCGCATGAGGATTATTATCTGCGCGCCCAGCCCACCTTCGAGGTGCCGAAGGGCAAATATGACTGGATGACCCGACACGTCTTCATCGGCGTGGGCGAGCGCAAGCCGGACGGCAATTTCGTGCGTTATTACGCGCTGACGTGAGCGCCCTCTTTTGCTGCGATGAGCAACAGGCACGGGGCTCAAGGCGACAGGCAACCGTCATTGAGCCCCGAATTCCGGGCAGACCTCAGCGCGCGGAAACCACCGCCTCCGCCTCGATCTCGCACTTCCATGCCGGGTCGTAGAGCGCGGCCACCTGCACCAGCGTGCCCACCGGCCGCGCGGGCTTCATCGCGCGGGTGAATGCCGCGCTCACCGCGTCGGCGTCCGCGATGTCGGTCACGAACATGCGCACGCGCACCACGTCCAGCGCGCTTCCCCCCAGTTCCTCGATATGCCCGACGATCTGGCGAAAGCAGTCGTCCGCCTGCGCGCCCGCGTCCATCGCCACGCCCTCGCGCAGTTCGGCCACCGTGCCCGCCACGAAGATATGGTCGCCCGCGCGCAGCGCGCGGGTGAAGCCGATCTCCTCCTCGAAGGTGGAGAGGGGCGGGATGCGTTTGCGTTCCGTCATGCTTTCAGTCCTTGTTCCAGTCCCGCGATCAGATCGTCCTGATGCTCCAGCCCGATCGACAGGCGCAGCAGCCCGTCGCTTATTCCCGCGATTGCGCGCGCTTCCGGGCCCATTGAAGCGTGAGTCATCGTCGCGGGATGCGAGACGAGGCTCTCGACGCCGCCCAGCGACTCCGCCAGCGTGAAGGCGCCGACCGCCTCGACGAACCGCCGCACCGCCTCGCGCCCGCCTTCCAGCTCGAAGCTCATCATCGCGCCGAAGCCCCTCTGCTGCCTTCCGGCAAGCGCATGGCCCGGATGCGAGGCAAGCCCCGGATAATACACGGCCCGCACGTCCGGCTGTGTCTCCAGCCAGGCCGCGATCAGCCCCGCCGTGCGCGAGGCGCGCTCGATGCGGGGGAAGAGCGTGCGCAGCCCGCGCAGCGTCAGCCAGCTGTCGAACGGCGCGCCGCTGAGCCCGGTCGTGTTCGCCCAGGCGCGATTGGCCGCCGCGTCCGCCGCATCGGCTGCGATCAGCGCGCCGCCGATCACGTCCGAATGGCCGTTCAGATATTTGGTCGTCGAGTGCAGCACATAGTCCGCCCCGAGCGCGATCGGCTGCTGCAGGGCAGGGGAGAGGAAGGTGTTGTCGACCACGCTCCGGGCACCCGCCGCGCGCACCTGCGCCGTGATCTTCGCGATGTCGACCACGCGCATCAGCGGATTGCTCGGGCTCTCGATCAGCACCAGCGCGGCGCCCTGCGCCAGCGCCGCGCCAAGCGCCGCGTCGTCCGACTGGTCGACGATGCTGGCGCGGAACTGCCGCCGCGCCGCCCGCTCGTTCACCAGTCGCAAGGTGCCGCCATAGCAATCATGCGGCACGATCACATGATCTTCGCGCGTGAGCTGCCCCAGCAGCAGGTCGAGCGCGGCCATGCCCGAGGAGGTGATGACCGCCCCGGCGCCGCCCTCCAGCTTCGCCAGCGCCTCGCCGAGCATGTCGCGATTGGGATTGCCGCCGCGGCCATAGTCATAGGTTCGGGGCTGCTCGAAGCCCTCGAAGGTGTAAGTGGTGCTGAGGTAGAGCGGCGGCGCGACGGCGCCATAGGCCCCGTCCGTCGCGATGCCGTGCGATGCGGCGATGGTCTCGGGGGCTGGGAGTTTTGTCTCAGACATGTTCGCGTCACCTCTCTTCCGTGGGCTATTCCTGCATGGCCCCGCACAAGGCGCTTGTCTGAGGGCGTCCGCAATAGAGTTTATGTGAGGCGGACCCTAGGACGGATCGACATTGCCGTTCGGTCGCCTTCGGCCCAGCCGTCGGGAGCGTGTCGCCCCCCCAAAAAAAACCGTCATGCTGAACTTGTTTCAGCATCCATCGTGCATTCAAGCTCCGGCCCCGGAGGCGAAATGGATGCTGAAACAAGTTCAGCATGACGAGAAAATTGCCGTGAAGGCCGCCTTGTTCGATCGAAAAACTTGAATGGCGATCCCTCCTAAGCCGGCTGCGTCGCGCCCTTTGCCGCCGCGCGCAGCATGTCCCGGTTCTCCTCGATCATCTGTCGCACGGAGCGCGCCTTGCGCCCGGTCAGCGTCTCCACATCGTCGGAGCGGATCGCCAGATAGCCCTCGCGGATCGCGCGGCCGAAGGTCACCATATCGTCGCTGTTCCAGGGGATGCCGCTCACATATTGGTCGTCGATCGGCCGGCGCGGGATGCCCATGGCATCGAAGATGGCATATTGCCCCTCGTCGTCCACCTTCACATGCTCGACCGGGCATCCGGTGATCTCGCTCATCAGCGCGGCCACCTCGTCGAAGCTCTGCAACTCCGGTCCGGTGATGTTGTAGATGCGGTTTTCATGCCCTGGCGTGGTCAGCACGGCCACCGCGCAGGCGACGCAATCGTCGCGCCAGACCATCGCTTCCCGGCCGTCGCCCGCATTGCTGAACCATTTGCCGGTCGCGAGCACGTTCGGCCCGGCCATCAGGATCATCGCGTCGGCATAATGGGCGTCGCGCAGCATTGTCCATGCCATGCCGGAGGCGCGCATGGCGTTCTCGGTCTCGATATGGTCGTGGCGCACCTCGGCCGGGTTGCTGGGGTCATCGATGCCGATGAAGCTTGTGTAGAGGATGTGCCTGACGCCCGCCGCCGCCGCCGCATCGATCGCCGCCTTGTGCTGGACCACGCGCGCGCCCACCCGCGTGCCGGAGATGAGCAGCATCTTTTCCGCGCCCTGCACGGCGGCGGCCAGCGTCTCGGGTTTGTCATAGTCGCCATAGCGGACATCGCAGCCCTGGCGCCGGCGGTCCGCCAGCTTGTCCGGCGTGCGGGTGATGAGGATGAGCTTGTCGGCGAGGCCCCTGGCGATCAGCCTGTCGGTCGCGGCCCTGCCATATTGGCCGGAGGCGCCGGTGATCACGATCTTGCCCTGAGCACTCATCGTCTCTCTCCTCTCTCGCCGCATCGCCCCCGGCTTGCGCCGGGGGGATGACTGTTTTCGGGAGGAGCGTAGACGGTCCTATTTCGCCGGGCAACTGCTCGCCGCAGTGGGGTCGAGGTCGAGGCATTTCCCGTCGATCCCGCTCGCGGGCAGGGCAAGGCCGATCTGCGCGGCCAGCGTCGGCAGGATGTCCACGGTCTCCACGCCCATGGGCTGTTCCATATGCGTCATCCCCTTGCGCCAGAACAGCATCGGCACGCGGCGGTCATAGTCCCACGGGCTGCCATGTGTGGCCACATAGCCCGCGCCGCCGTCCGCGATCGGCGTGACGCGCGGCTTCAGCAGCACGACGAGATCGCCCGAGCGCTCGGGGTCGAAGCTCGCCTTGGCCTCGGTCAGCAAGGACCAGCTCTCCGGCGGGCCGGACGGTTCGGGAGCGGCGGCGAGCTCGGCCTTGGTGAACACGGTCTGCACCTGCGGGCTGGCGAGGTAGAGCGCCCTGGCTTCGCTCAGCACCTGCGCCTTCTGCGCTGCCGTCAGGCTGCGGTTCACATACATGTCGCCGAATGGCCCCGTGCCCAGAAACAGGTCGCCCTTCAGCCCCGTCTTGGCCTGCAGCGCCTTGTTGACCGCGCTTGGCGAGAGGGCGGGGTTCACGCGCTGCGCATCGCCCGCTGCCTGCTCGCGCAGCCGCTCGGGCAGGTCC
>JAFKLU010000071.1 GCA_017304105.1 Sphingomonadales bacterium | reverse complement strand
ATGCGCTCGGTTCTGGTTCAGAAAGGCGATCAGCCCGAGCGGATCGTTGGTGAAGCTGGCATCGTCGTCACGTGCGAGATAGGCCCGCCATCCCGCCGCCGTGTCGTCTACGTCGGAAAATACCTTCACACCTGCCTGACGCAGCCGCTTCACCTCGGCTGCGTCGGCATCCTGCAGGCGCAGGAGCATGCACATGGCGTGATGCTTGCGTGCAAGCTCCAGATAGTCGGCCTTCTCCCGCCATATCCCCACCAGACAGGTGCGAATGCGCTGATTGATCTCGTGCATCGTGTCGAGTGTACGCCAGTCGAAGGACTGGAGGATGAACCGGTCTTCCAGACCATATTTTCGGACTGCCCTGTCAACGGCCCGTGCGAAGGCGACGGGATCGACCTCGCCCTCATCCTTGCCGGGCATCTTCGTTTCGCCGAAGAACAGGTGCTTGCCGCCTCTGTAGCGGGCAAGGAAAGCATCGAAGGTGGGCATGCGGGTGCCCCGCACAGCCTCCTGCGTCGGGTATATGGCACGATGCTTTGACCCGCAGTCGAACCGCTGGAGGTCGGCCAGCGACTCTAGCTCAAATCGGAAGGGTTCCAGGGGGAGCAGGTCATGTTGATTTTGCTATCGGCTTTGGTCGTGGTTCAAGTGCCATGTATGGTATCCATTTTTAATTCAAACAACTAATCCCAAGCGAAAGTTCTTCCTGGCCTTTAGGATGCAGCGGCATTGCGTAACAGACCGTACGAGTTCAAAATAAATTCAAGATTCAAAGATATTTGTACATCCCTGCCCCCTTCCTTCTCCCGAAAATAGGGAGGCGGGGCGAGAGGCGCTGTGCTTTACCGTAACTATTAAGGCGGTCGAGCCATCAGGCTATTACGTCTTGGCGAAGATTCTGAGGGCCTACCATTGGCCTGCACTCGGCCATGCCGGACGCGCCCATATTGTCAGTGATTGGAAGCGGTCGAAACGCTACGCGCCAGCAAAGCGGCCGCTTCTACTTGCCTATGTGTCCCGGTCTTGGCGAGAATGCGCTTGAGATGGCTCCGCACGGTCGCAAGCCCGATACCCATGCCTGCCGCGATATCCTCCAACGAGGTTGCCCGCCCGAGGGCGGCAGCAACGACTCCTTCTGTCCGCGTGAAGCCGAATAACTCACGCAGCCGCGCAACGGCGATCGGCGCTTCGGGGTCGCGGATGAACACCAGCACGCAAGGCCGCTGCTCTCCAAAGGCGGAAGCCGAGGGGCGCAAGGGTGCGATTTCAAGCGCCAGCGGCATGCGGTGCGGGCGTGGAATGGAAAGTGCCGCGCCCGGTTTGGCAATGCTCCCCCGCGCGGTGGCCAATGCCCCACGCACCAGGCCAAGCAGTTTGTCGTGAAGAGCTGGCGGACGGAGCGCCAGCCGCCCGTGAATAACCGCCAGTTGCGAGTTCTCGTGCAGCAGCCGCTCTGCCATGTCGCTTGCGTGGATGACGCGGCCTGCGCCGTCCACCATCAGCACGCCCGTATCCAAACGGTCGAGCGCCTGCAAACTCGCCGCATGAGCATGGGATACCGCCGCGAACCGCTGCCCGAGACGCAGCGCTCGCTCCAAGTGCGGCAGCACCAGCGCCGCCTGCCGCCGCTCGTGTCGGGTGTAGGCTCCAGCACCCTGCGGCCTGTGGATACCGAGCACCCCGATAGCCCCGTCAGCTGCGGGGAACACCGCGCCAATCATGTGATGGATATCAAGGTGGCGTAGCCATTCCTGATAAAAGCCGCTCCGCGCTTGCTCCTCGCGTGTCACAAGGTCTTCATCGGTGATGATACGCTGCATGCCGTAGGCCACGCTGCGCTCTACCCATAAATCCTTGCGGTGCCAGTCATCCGCCCATGCCTGGTCCCGCTCGGGCACCATGAGGTTGTCCGTGCATTCGAGAAGGTTCACCCTGGCATTGTCGCCGTGTAATTTAAGAACGGTGCTGGTCGAGCCGAGAGTTTCCGCGATGCGCGTAGCTGTTCCTGCCCAAAGGCTATCGTCCACGGCTGCATCATACAGATGCGCAATCAATCCCGAGACACGGGGGTCAAGGATTTCTTCGGACAACATGACCGCGTAACGCCTCCCCGTATTGATGCACCGATAAAAGTTAACTTTATCCGGCCTTCAAATAACCCCGCATGAACACCGTCCCGCACGAGCATTGCTCAAGGCTGCGTGATTTCTCCCCTGTTTAGGGGACGAACGGGCTTCCGCGCCACCTTAACCATGGCGGGAAGGATTTCACGCGCGGAGATGTCATGAGCAAAGCCCGTCACCTTGTCGTACCCTTGCTGCTCGCGGCGGGGCTTGCTGCCTGCGGCCAGAACGCCGCGACGGCAGAGAATGCCGCCGCTACAGAGGGCGCCGTGGAAACGGAGTCCGGCAACACGGCTGGCATGGCCGTCGCCGAAACTGATGCCGCCACCGCAAATCAAGCCGCCGCGCCCGCTGCAACAGAAGCCGCTCCGGCCAAGACGCAAGCGGCCACCATCGCGGCCTTGCCGCTCAAGCGTGGCTATTACGTCGAGAGCGATACGCCGTGCGGCCAAGCCTCGAACGCCACCACGACGCTGCTGCGCCGGAACGGCATCGGCGGCGCACGGGATTTCTGCGAGTTCAAGAAAATCGAGCAAACGGGGCCGAATACCTACCACGTGACGGAAGCCTGCGGGGATTTGCAGGACAACGCTCCGCCGGAAACCAGCACCTCCATCTATACTCTAACGGGGGATACGGCCTTCACCGCCAAGAGCGAGCACGGCTGGGAACGTAGCGCCCGCTACTGCGCCCAATCGAGCATGCCGCCCGACTGGCGCGGCAACGATATCAGCGATGTGACGGGATAGCGCCTCGCGCCGTCCTGGCCGCCTGTCCCGTTTCTTCTTCCCGACGAAGGTAACCGCATGTCTCTCACCACGATGACAGGAGTTGTCTCCGGCATTCGCCATGCACCCGTGACCGAAGGGCATATCGGCAAAAATGGCGGGTCTGTCCGCACAGGCCACGCGCTTGCCTTCCGCGTCGATCACCGCTCCGTGCAGATCAAGCTTCCCAATATGCCGGACGTGCAGGACGGCGAGACGGTCACGCTGGCCGGACGGGTCAAGAACGGCACGTTTCAGGCGCTTGCCCTGCGGAATGACCGCACCCGCGCCATCTATGCCACGCCTGCCATGCCGGGGTACGTCATGGGCTGTCTTATGACGGCGGCGGGCTTCCCGCTGCTGTTCATCCTCGTGGGCGTCTTTTTCATCGGCTTTGGCGGCTACACGCTCTGGCAGGCGCACAATTACGCCCAGGCGACGAAACTGCTGGAAGGCGCGTGAATCCTTTCCCTCAACAAAGGGCATGCAATCATGAGAAGAATGCGAAGTGTTGTGCTGGGCGGCGCGTTGGTGTTGGGCGTGGTGTCTGGCGTCGCGGCATCGGCGCAGACGCAAGGGGTTTCAGCGGACAAGTTGGATATCACGGGGGTCAAGCTCGGCATGACCGAGGCGGAGGTCATGCGGGCGATCAAGGCGTTCGACCCGAACGCCCAACTCGTGAACAGGCGCATGGCGCATTACCCTTACTCGGATGGCGTCACGGGGTTTCAGACGCCTGCATTCCTCGATGAACTGGAATTTCGAGCGGGCAATTCACGGTTCAGGATTTGGTTCGCCAGCCCGCCCGCGGAGCCGCGTGTCTATGCCATTCACCGCTATTCACAGGGGAATAAGACGCCGCCGACGCGCCAGCAGTTCGTCACCGCCCTGACCACAAAATATGGTCCTGCCGAAACCCATTACCTGCCGAACACGGGCACCAACCTCGCGCAATGGACTGAACAGGGCAAGCCTGTCTGCGCGGTCAGCACCAATGCCAGAATTGCCGTGGACGGCGGCAACGAAACGCTGCTGCCCCCGCGCGCCGTCGAGGTGCTTGAAGGCATGGGACGCACCCAGCATCCCAACCTGCGCCGCACGATGGGGACCACCGTCGATGTGGCGCGATGCGGCACGGTGCTCCGCTATACGTGGGGCGGGCCGGCGAATGATCCCGCGTTTCCGATCTCCGAGTTCTATGTCTGGCTGGTCGATCAGGGCGGCATGATAGCCAAAGACCGCCAGTCCGCGCGGTGGGTTGAGCAACTGCGGGCGGCGGCCGTGCGCAAGCGCCAAGGGCAAGGCGTCACGCCGAAGCTCTGACAGCGGCAAAACGCGAGCCGGATGATCCGGCCGGAACGGTTCTGGCGACTGACGCCGGGTTTCGTCTTCCTCTGTCTTCCGCCCCCATACGTCCTGTTCATCATGCACCCTGCCAGCAATCGTGCCTGCGGGGCGCAAGACCTTGCGGACTCCTTCGCTGCATTGCGGCCCTTCGGATGACCGCCATGCTCAAGGGCGAGACGCTGCGCAGGGTGCCCAGCGATCCGTTCTTTACCCCCAAGGCAGCGCTCGTTGCGGAAGAACATGACCAGGTCGCCCGCTGCGAAGGCCCGCTCGCCGCGCTCGACCTTGACCGCAACATCCTCGCCCAGTTCGCCGGCCTCGCGCATCCGCCCGCGCACCCTCGCGGGTCGACGCAACATGAACATCCCCGGCCTCCTCGTAGGCGGCAACGAAGGGTAGACAGAAGGCAGAAGCTCCCGCGGCGTCACTTCGACGAAAATCATCCATGCAGAGGTAAGAATCGCGATCAGTCTGACTGAAAGAAAAATTCATGCTTCCTCCATATCGCCAGTGGAGGCGCATTCCATCATTTGCGAGTTTACGGCCAGAATCAGATCAATTGTCCTTATAAGTTCCAATATGGAATATTTATATAAGTCATAATGACTAGCAATTTAATTTGGATAAATGATGGATTTCCGATATAAATAACTTGTTTCAAATGTCCGGCATTCTGGCATTTTCCTGGGAGGGACTCTTTTATGTTTCGTTCATTTGTACGCGTCGCACTTCTCGCGGCGCCGATCATTGTGGCTGGACAGGCTCAGGCACAGGAAACGGCTTCAGTTCCCGATGCGGATGCGTCCGTCACCATCATCCTGCCCATCACCATCGCTCAGACGACCGCGCTGAACTTCGGGCGCATCG
The DNA here is from genome assembly GCA_017304105.1 of Sphingomonadales bacterium. GTDB lineage: Bacteria > Pseudomonadota > Alphaproteobacteria > Sphingomonadales > Sphingomonadaceae > Sphingobium. The sequence goes on along the minus strand of JAFKLU010000071.1, from coordinate 8,426 downwards.
TTAAGGGTGATGAGGCTGGATCGGTGACGGTCAACAAGGACACCGGCGCATTCGACTTTACGAACGCTGGCGGGGCCGTTGCCGCGTCGGGTGCTGGCATTGCGCCGTCGCGTGGCGTCTTCACTGTCGGGGGAGAGGCCGGCACAGGTTTCGACATTGATGTCGATGCGAGCGTTGTCCTGACTTCGCAGAACGACGATGAGCTGACCGTGACGCTGACCGGCGACGGCACCGGAACCCTGTCGGGAACGCTGGGTTCGGCAGTCGCAGGCTCGGCCACGGTCTATGTGGGTGGCAGCCTGGCCTTGCTCGCCGACACGCCGGCGGGCTCTTACACCGGAACCTATGCCATCAGCGTCACCTATAATTAATGGAGGGGCAGTCGCTCCTCGACCTGTTTTCTGATCTGCCGCCTGTTAGCGTCCGGTCGAATGCGGCTGTGGTGCGGCAAGCTGCGAGATGGCGGCAGGGGTGCCTGCTCATGTGCTGCGTCAGCTATCTCTGGATGTCCGCCGCGATTGCGGAGGTCAGCATAGAGGGGGGGCACGTCCGTCACCATCGAAGAGCGAGCCGCAGTCACTGTGATCAGCAGTTCCCCGCAGCTCTCGACGCTGCTCGTAACGGCCAGTGCCCTGGGAACGACGAGCCTTGCCCTGCCGGGGCCTGCCATGGGCGGTGGATCTGCCGGCGGCGCTCCGGGGGCTGGAAGCCAAGGCCTTGCCGGTAGCCCGGGGGGCGGGATCGAGGGCGCCTTTAGCGGCGGGCTCGGCGGCCTCTCGGGTTCGGGGACGCTCAGCGGGGACGCCATCAGCCTCGACACGGGAACCGCCGGCCCCCCGCCGGGAGCGGGCAACGGCGTCCGGGTTCCACAAGTGATCGCGCAATTTAACTGACCGCGACCTCTGCGGACGAGGCGTGGAACGTGGCCGCCGCGGAGGGCGCGGCATGGATACCGCTCGCGAGCCGGATCCGCCCAGATTGGGGAAGAATGTGTGAAGCAAACAGTCTCCGCGCGGTACCTTCGCGCCCTGGCAGCGACGCCCATGCTGCTCGCCGCTACGCCGCTCCCCGCGCAGCCGGCGGCTGCGCCCGTCCCCGCACAGGCGGTTCAGGCCAATATCAACATCACGCCCAAGCGCCTCATCCTGAATGACAAGAAGCGCACCGACTCCGCCTATATCTTCAATCAGGGCAATGTCCCTGTCACCGTGGACGTTTCGGTCGTGGATCGCGTCATGCTGCCGGACGGTCAGATCAAGACACTGGCCGATGCACAGGCGCAGCCCGATCTCAAGCCGGTGGCGGACCGTCTGCGCTCGGCCCGATCATACACACTGGTGACGCCTCGCCGGGTGACACTTATGCCGGGCAAGGGGCAGACGATCCGCTTGCGCGCGGCGCTGCCCGTCGACGCGAACGCTCCGGAATATCGATCGCACCTCACGGTCATCACGGTGCCGCCGCGTGATGTCGGTCTCACCGCCGAGAACGCGGCGGCGCAGAAAGCGGGCGAGTTGGCCATCCGGATCAACGCCGTGTTCGGCCTCAGCATTCCCGTGATCGTGCGCAACGGCGCGCCTGATGCGCGCGCCGCGCTCTCCGGGGTAATGCTTGAGGAGGAGCTCCTCTCGCCCGACGGCGTCGCACCCGCCGCGCCAGTCCCGATCCTGTCCTTCGATATCGTGCGCTTGGGCAGCAGCTCGCTCTACGGCAACATCCAGGTCCGATCCGAGTCGGATCGCAAGGATGTCGTGGCAAGCCTTCGCGGCGTCGGTGTCTATCCCGAGATCGACGGCCGCCGCGTCCGCGTCCGTCTGCAGCGCAAACCGGTCAAGGGAGGGACGCTCAACGTCCAGTTCATCGACGACGATGTCGCCCCCGGCCTGGTCCTGGCGCGGCAATCGTTCACGGTGCGATGATGGGCTGACCATGGGCTTCCTCATGGTCGCCTTGATGCAGGCCCTCGTCGTGACCCCGGACGTCGCTGCGCTTGCGGATGCTCGGGTGATGGAAAGCGAACCGGCGCGGACCGTTCGCGAGCTTAGCCCCGACGACATGCTGCTGTTTGCGCTAACGCTCGACGGCCGGACGGTTACGGACGGGCTCACGGCCTATGGTACGCCCGAGGAGCCCTGGCTACCGGTCGGCGAACTCGCCCGCCTGCTCGATCTCGACCTGGCCGTGATGCCGGACGAGGGCCGCATCGAAGGTACGCTGGGGGAGGACCGGCGCGCGATCTTCATCGATCTCGCCACAAGGACCGCGCGGGTCGGAGGTCGTGACGTTGCGCTCTCCCCATCCGAGGTTGGCGTCATGCCAACGGACATCTATATCCGCGCGGGTGCGCTCGCAGGCATTCTGCCGATCGACTTCGCTGTCGATGTCGAGGCACTGACCATAACGCTCAGGCCCCGCGAGACACTTCCCGTGCAGGCCCGCGCAGCCCGCCTGCGGCGTCTGCAAGGCCTGTCGCGGCCCGGCAGCAACGCCGAAGAGGCGGTGTTGCAGATCGACACGCCCTACCGCCTCGCCAGCCCACCCGCGTTCGATGCGATCCTGGAAGCGGTGACCGACAGTCGTCGCGAGCAAGCGGTCTCTCGGCGCTATGACCTGCGCTTTGCCGGCGACCTGCTCTACAGCAATGTGCAGGGCTATATCGGCTCGGACAATGAGGGAGTTCCTTCCACCGCGCGCCTCATGCTTGAGCGGCGCTCGTCGGAAGGCGCGCTGCCGTTCGGCGCCACGCGCATGAGCTTGGGCGACATCTTCACGCCTACGCTAGCGCTGGGTCCGCGCAGCGTCGCGGGTCGCGGCATTGCTTTCAGCACGGCACCCTTGTCCCAGGCCAACTTGCTCAACACGATAGATCTGCGCGGCGAGCTGCCGATCGGTTATGATGTCGAGCTCTACGTCAACGATGTGCTGCGCAGCGGCCAGCGCACGCCAGTCGAGGGTCGCTACGAGTTTCTTGGGGTGGCGTTGGTGCGTGGCGTCAATGTCATCCGCATTGTCACATACGGCCCGCGCGGTGAGCGGTCCGAGGTGGTGCGGGTCGTCAATGCCGGCGGCGGCCTGCTCCCCAAGGGCGAAACCGCGATCGACATCGGGCTGATCCAGCAGCAACCGCTGCTGCGCTTCCGGGGACAGGCGATGGAGGACAGCGGCATCGGCGGCGTCGGCGACCCGCGGCTGGTGCTGAGCGTAGCGCACGGGCTCACCGAGACATTCTCGCTGATCGGCGGCGCCAGCCTGTATTCGAGCAGCGCGGGCGACCAGAGGGAGATGGCCACCCTGGGCGTCCGTGCCTCGCTGTGGGGGTTCGCGGTCCAGCTCGATGCGGCGGGCGACCAGAGCGGGGGCCTTGCCCTTGCCTCGGGGGCGAGCGGCAACATTCTCGGCACGCCGGTCTATCTGCGCCATTCCGAGTATCGCGACGGCTTCATCGACGAGACGGGCCTGACCGGCGGGGTTGACCGCCCGCTCGTCCGCAAGACGGTCCTCACGGCCAGCCGAAACCTGCCGCTCCCCGGCTTCAGCCTGCCAGTCTCGATGAGCCTCATGCGAGACGGCTTCGCCGATGGCGGCACCAGCTGGACAGCAACCGCGCGCACCTCGACGAGTCTGCTGCGCACCCTTGTGTCCACCGGCGTCGACTATACGCGCGACACCAGCGGCACGGGAGCCACGCAGGAACGGATGATCGGGACGTTCGACCTTTCGCGTCTGATCAACTTCACCTGGCAGCTGCGCGGTTCGCTCAGCTACGATCTCCTGCCCGAGGCGCGGATGCGGGGCGCGAGCGTCACGATCGACCGCAGCGTCGGCGACCGGCTGGCCATGCGGCTGGGCTATGGCCAGTCCTTCGGAGAGATGCGCGACGGCACCGTGCAGGGCGGCCTTGTGCTGCGCATGCCGTTCGGCGATTTCGCGCTCACCGGTGACTATGCCACCGCGAGCAAGGACTGGCGCGTCGGGCTGCGCATAGCCTTCGGCGCGTTGTTCGATCCGGACCGGCGCCGCTATGCGCTGACGCCGCCCGGCCCCTCGACCAGCGCCAGCGTGGTGTTCCGCTCGTTCATCGATGCCGATGAGGACGGCGTGTTCAGTCCCGGCGACGAGCCGGTGCCGCAGGTCGGAATCGGCGGCGGTGCGCGGCAGAGCCTGACCCGCGAGGATGGGCGGGCACTGGTGACCGGCCTTTCCGCGGGGCCGACCGGCCGCCTCCAGGTCGACACCGGCAATGTCGACCGCCTCTATCTCGCCACCCCGCCCGCCACCATCGGCTTCGCCCCGCGCCCTGGCCAGGTGCTGCACATCCCCTATGCGATGACCGCGGCGGGCGAGGTCTGGGCGCGGATCTTCCTGCGCAGGGGCGGCGAGGATGTCGGCATTTCCGCGGTCCGGGTGCAGCTGATGCGCGAGGGCCAGCCGGCGCTGACCGCCGCCACTGAATATGACGGCTCCGTCATCTTCTCCAATGTGCCGGCCGGGAGATACCTGCTCGAGCTCGATCCCGACCAGGCGCGCTCGCTTCGCATGCGCCTCAAGGCGCCGGTGGAGCTCGCCGTGGCGCCGGACGGCGCGCAGGAGATCCAGGCGGAGATCGTCTTCGATCGGGATGGAACATGAGGATCGCCGAGATGTGGACAGGCAACCGAGCTATCGCGCTGCGGCATTGCGGGATGATCCCGGCCGTCCTCGCGCTGGCGTGGTCGGTGGCCGGCCACGCACAAATCGAGGTGCAGTCGGTCTCCAGTTCGCAGACCGATCTGGGCCTGATCGCGTCGGCAAGGACCGGGGATACCATCTTCCGCATTGTGCCGGCGGACGGCTCGGTGACGCGGCAGAGCGGCGGCGGCGCACGGCCCAATGGCGGCGCGGCGCGCGCGCTGGTCACGATGAGTTGCACTGGCGCCGGTTGCGACACGGCGCAGGACACCATCACCATCACGGCGGCCGGCAGCACGGGGCGGGCGCTGGCGCTCACCAATCTCACCGTCGCCGATGGCACTAATCCGCCGGTCATCACGAACCAGGTAGCCGACGCGGGCACGCTCAGTTTCACGGTCGGCGGCATCCCGGACGGGCAGACGCGCGACATCTATGTCGGCGCCGATTTCGGCGTCGCGGATTCCGGCGCCACCGGGGCGGCGACAGCGAGCTTCACGGTGGCGGCCACCTCCGGCGCCAAGGGTGGCGCGTTCGCGGCCAACGTGTTACGGGCGATCAGTCTGGACAAGCAGTCCAATCTGTCGTTCGGCCGGATCATCCCCTCGACCAGCCAGCAGACGACCGTGCTTATGGACGCCACGACCGGCGCGTTCGATCCCCCAGGCGGGGGCGCTGTGGCCCTCGACAGGCTCAGCCCGGGATTCGCCCAGTTCGAGGTGAAGGGAGAAGGGGGGCAGAGCCTCTCCATTGTCGTGGACAGTGAATTCGACCTGTCGATGGGCGCGCACAACCTGACCGTCACGACCAACCACAATGCCGTTGCGCCGACGCTGGACGGCGCGTCTGGAAGCGAAGGCAGCTACAGCTTCCGGGTGGGCGGATCCTTCACCCTGCCGGCCTCGGCGCCGCCCGGGCTCTACACCGGACATTTCTCCGTCACGGCAAGCTACGACTGATCCTGCCGAGCGTCGTACGCGGCCGCGTGGACGAATTCGGCTGCTTACGCGTCATTGGAAATGTGCTGGAGAAGAGAGGTTTCGTAGTAGCCGGCCATTCGTTCGAGCAGCCGGCGATCGTTTCGGCACGGCTGGCGAAAGCGCTCGCGATGAGATCGGCGTCATAGGCCTTGTCGGCAAGCACGATGGTGCGTGGGCTGAGGTGGTTGAGCAGCGTGTCCTCACTGGCTCGCCGGGAGGGCGCTCGAAAGCGAGGGGCAGGGGAAGGACGCATCCTGAGGCGCAAAACAAGGGGGATGGAGCGCCGCCACAGGATGCGCCATCGCAGGCGCGCAAGCGATGATCGCAAATAGCCGGATAGAGCGAGCCCGTCTTTCGCAAACAGGCGTGGCGGCGAAGAACCTAAGGGAACTTCGCCGCCTTTGCCAAACCAGGTTTCGACCCTAAACTACCATTCACGAGAAACGCCAAAGGACTGCACACGAATGTTCAGGACTAAAGCAAAACCGATCCAAGCAACTCAAGACCATTAGGTGGTGGCGCAGAAATACTTGCACTAAGCAGCGCGATTGTCAAGGCGATACTTCATACGTTGTTGGCCCGCTGGCAGCTGTCATCAAGCCGATAGGGTGTGACGCCGCCGTCGGCATAATTGCCCTGAACCAGCCAGAGCTTGGTGCGCGCGTCGGTGCCGTTGGTCCGCGTCACCGTGAACGGGAAGGGGCAGGAGCGGACCATGTTGCCGCGGATGTGAAGCAGCGGGCCGAGCGTGCCGACCACGCGAACGCCTTCGGCATGCAGAGCATCGAAACGCTGGGCGCGCAACTGAGCCGCGCGGGGATCGGCGAAATCGGCATCCGCGGTTTCGCTGGCAATGTCATTGTCGATGATCCAGCTTCGCTCGCTATTGCCGACATAGATGCCGAACCGGACAATGTCCGTCGGGACCACGCGCAGGCGGATCGTATTGCGTTCGATCCGCAACGTGCCGAGCGGCAGGCGCTGCCGGGGAACCCCGGCATTCACCGCGACCCGGATGCCGCGCAGGGCGCCCGCGATGTGATTGCCCGAGATCGTCACATCGCGTGCATGCGTGCCGCCCACGACGATCGCGCTGTCGATCGATGGCGCAACGAGCGGACGGATCGTGTTGTAGAAGCGCTGAAAGCCCCCATAGGTCGTGCCGCCGAGCGGCGGGCGTCCCTGATGTGCCAGGATCACCGACGCGAGGCGGCGCAGGCGCATGGCATGCTCCCGCAACGTTCCATTCGGCCGCTCAAGCATCAGCAGCCGGCGCATTTCCGAACCATTGTCGGCGATGAGCGGGGTGGTGAAGATGGAGAGGCCGCCCATTGCGATCTCCATGCTGACGCCGCCGAACAGCCGCGTGTCTATGCGGGTCGGGGGACGTCGCGTGATCGGCGGCCATGCCGCATAGCTCACCGCCAGCCGGCCGACCGCGGCGGCCATGTGCAGATCCTGACTCCAGCGATCCAGCGTGACGGCCGCAGCCTCGTTGCGCGGGCGGATGCGATTATTCTCGATGCGCAGTGTGGCTGGATCGGTGACGATGATGCCGCTGGCAAGATCACCCGCGACGATATCGCAATCCTCGACCGAGACGTCGCCGCCGCCATGCGCGTTCGAACAGGCGATGCGCAGCGCCGCCGATTGCTTCCAGCGGCGTCCGCGCGCGATGAGCGTCGCGCGCATCACGCGAACGGGGCCGCTGCCCGAGATGTCGACCGCGCCCGCCGTGCGGTTCAGCTTTTCGGGCACGCCCGGCGCTTCTGCCGCGACCAGCAGGTCCGCCACTTCGACCGAGAGGCAATCCTCGACGAGCAGCGTCTGGGCGCCATTGCGCCGCCAGAGCTTGCTGCCGGGGCCCACGCCGATCACGCGGACATGGCCCTTGCCGGCAATGCGTAGCGGCCGCGTCAGCTCATAATTGCCGGTGGCGAGGCAGAGCGTGCCATTGGCGCGCGCGGGAATAGCGTCGACCAGGGCCTGAAGATCCGTGCCGGGCCCGGCATGCCATGTGCAGCAATCGCCCTCGCGCCGGGCCAGCTCGTCGATCGCCTGCTGGACATTGGCCGCGCCGAGCCCGGACCGGCTATCGTCGAAGCGCACCAGCTCGGCGGTGATGTCGGTGAGTGGAGGGAAGCGGTCGCGCAGCTCCTGCGTCACCGTGAGCGTCGCGCCGCTGCGGCGGACGAGGGCGAGGGGCGCACGATAGCGGCGACCCTCCAATGGCGCGTAGAAATCCACCGGCTGGCCATCGACGATCTGGCTCAGGTCGGCCTGAGGATAAGGCGGCCACAGGATATCGCCCAGCACCGTGCGGGCGGGCACCGTCCAGGCGCTGCCGACCGCATAGGTGCCTGCCGAGAAGCGCACACGCACGCCGCGCGAAAGCGGAGCCCAGGCGCTTGCGGCCGGCACGGGGACCGGCATGGCGGACCAGCGGCGGATGCGGCTGGTGGCAGTGATCAGGGCGGCGGCGACCCCATCGATGGCGAGCTGGGCGCCGGGCGCGCTCGTGATCGGGCCGATCGGGCCGGTGAGGCCGGCACGGGCGCGGTCGTCGTCGATCAGCTCGACGATCGCGCCGGTGGGGAACCATTCGGCCGTGCGCGCCTGCGGCAGATCGATGGCGAAGCCGGCGCCGGAGACGCGCAGGCTCGCCTCGCGCGAGGCATCCTCGGTCCATTTGAACGTGGCTGTGCCGGGGACGCCGGGGGCATGGATCTCCACGCGATAAAGCCGGTTGAGCTGGTCGAGATAGCCGGCACCGGCGGC
>JAFKLU010000070.1 GCA_017304105.1 Sphingomonadales bacterium | reverse complement strand
GGTCAAGGTCCAGTGGCTCGACGCCGAGCTTTTCGAGGCCGAGGATAGCGATATCGCGGCGAAGCTGGAGCCCATGCACGGCATTCTCGTACCCGGCGGCTTCGGCGTGCGGGGATCGGAAGGCAAGATCGCGAGCGTGCGCTTCGCCCGTGAGCGCAACGTGCCGTTCTTCGGCATCTGCCTTGGCATGCAGATGGCCTGCATCGAGGGCGCGCGGAACACGGCGGGCATCGCCGCTGCCTCGACAACCGAGTTCGGCCCGACACAGGAGCCGGTCGTCGGCCTCATCACCGAGTGGATGAGCCATGAAGGACTGCAGCAGCGCACCGCTGAAACGGATCTGGGCGGCACGATGCGCCTCGGCGCTTATCCGGCCAAGCTCACCGGCAATTCGGTCGTCGCGGGCATCTATGGCGCTAGTGAGATTAGCGAGCGCCATCGCCACCGCTATGAGGTGAATGCGCGTTATCGTGAGCCGCTGGAGAGCGGCGGCCTGATCTTTTCGGGAATGTCGCCGGACGGCCAGCTTCCCGAGATCGTCGAGCGGCCGGACCATCCGTGGTTCATCGGCGTGCAGTTCCACCCGGAACTGAAGTCCAAGCCGTTTGATCCGCATCCGCTGTTCAGGAGCTTCATTGCCGCTGCGGTGAAGCAGAGCCGGTTGGTCTGAGCGAGCGATCGCGCGTTCGGGGGCGGGCCGGAAAGAACACGGCCTGCCGTCCGAACAGCCTCGCCAGTGCCTGCATGGGCGGACGCTGGGCAAGGCCGATGAACTCCGCCTAACGAGCGCGCCGTACCGTCTCGGGAGTGCCGGGCTGAGCAAGCGGGCCGGGGGTGTGCCGCGCGGCCCTGCAGATGGTCGCCGACAAAGTGCCCGCGCTGATCCTGTATCGCGGCCTCGGCTTCGGGCGCGATCTTCATGGTTACCATTACCGCATCAAAGGATGGTGACCCCGGCGTGATTCGAACACGCGACAATCGGTTTAGAAGACCGATGCTCTATCCAGCTGAGCTACGGGGCCACAAGACGGTTCGCTAGACGGTTCGCTGCCCCGCCAGCAATGCCTAAACTACATTTCTCCCACATGTTCTGCCACGCAGATCCTCAGCTTGGAAGGCGAATGCTCTATCCGGCTGAGCTACGGGCAGCCGAGGCCGCCTTAGAGCATTAATGGCGCCTGAGGAAACTGCCTTTCGCGTGGATGGACGAGGGCAGGAAGACGCGGCATACAAGACGCATGGCCGCAGACCCTTCCACCGCTCACCATCCCATCCATGTCGATGCCAGCGCCCTAAAAGGGCATACGCTGCGCTATTACGATCTGGTGATGGCGGCGTTCGTCGCGATCCTGCTGCTTTCCAATGTGATCGGCGCGGCCAAGTTGGCCACGCTGGGCGGTTTCACCTTCGGGGCCGGTATCCTGTTCTTTCCGCTCGGCTATGTGATCGGCGACGTGCTGACCGAGGTCTATGGCTATGCGCGGGCGCGGAGGTGCATCTGGGCAGGCTTTTGCGCGATGATCTTCATGGCCTTCATGAGCTGGGTGGTCGTCTCGCTGCCCCCGGCCGCTGGCTGGGGCGGACAGCCCGCCTATGATTCGGTCTTCGGCCAGGTGCCGCGCATCGTCTTCGCCTCCATCGCCGCGTTCTGGGCGGGTGAACTCACCAACAGCTTCGTGCTCGCCAAGATGAAGATCCTGACGCGCGGCAAGCATCTCTGGACGCGGACCATAGGCTCCACCATCGTCGGCCAGGGCGTCGACAGCCTGCTTTTCTATCCGCTCGCCTTTTTCGGCATCTGGACCAACGACCAGGTGCTGACCGTGATGGTTACCAACTGGGCGATGAAGGTGGGCTGGGAAATCGTGCTGACGCCCGTCACCTATCTGTTCGTCAACGCCTTCAAACGCGGCGAGGGGCTGGACGTCTATGACGAGAAGACCGACTTCACGCCGTTCAAGGCGGGGGTCTGAGGGCTGGGCGGCGCTGGCTTCCACGCGTTGAACGGCAGGCGCTACGCCGCCTTCCTCTTCGACATAGATGGGACGCCGGGAATGGGCGCCGAGTTGTACGTCTCGCGACTTCGCTCTACACGAACGGTAACAAGGGCACCTATCAGCGACTCTGGCTGCAAGCCGGACAGACGCGTCGGCATCGCGGCCCGTCTTTTCGTCAGCCCCGGTCGAGCAGGAAGCGCACGGCCGCCTCGGCATGGATGATCGTGCTGTCGTAGATCGGCAGTACGTTGGCGTACACGTCGACCACCAGCTCCAGTTCGGTGCAGGCGAGGACGACGGCCTGCACGTCTTCCTTGGCGATGTCGGTCAGCTCGGACTTCATGTAGCGCTCGGCATCGCGGGTCACCTTGCCGGCGGCGAGTTCGTCATAGACCATGCGGTCGATCCGGCCAGCGAGTTCCGCGTCCGCCGGCAGCAGCGTGACGCCGCCGGTCGCGACGAGCTTCTGCCGATAGTCCCGGTCCATCATCACATTGCTGGTGCCGACCAGCGCAACGGACTTCACCTTGTCCGCCTTCAGCTTGCCGCCAATCTCGTCGATGATATTGATGATGGGGATGCCGACCATGCTCTCCACCTGCGGCACGACCTTGTGCAGGCTGTTGGCGCAGATGACGATGGCTTCCGCTCCGCCCGCCTCCAGCCGTTTGGCGGCGCCGACCATGTGCCCGGCCGCACAATCCCAGTCGTTGGAGGAAGCGCAGCCGGCGACTTCGGCAAAGTCCAGGCTGTCGATCAGCAGCGTGGCGCTGTGCAGCCCGCCCAGTTCACGCTGCACGGCGCGGTTGATGAGTTCATAATAGCGCGCGGTGGAGGACCAGGAGAGGCCGCCGATCAGACCGAGTTTCTTCATAGCTTCCTTCTTGGCGGATGCGCGGGGTGAGGGCAAGGCGGGAGGGACCGGCGCTCACCGCGGCCCTGCCCATCAATGCGCCAGCGACTTGACGATGTCCTCGACCATCTTCTTGGCGTCGGCGAGCAGCATCATCGTGTTGTCCATGTAGAACACGTCATTATCCACGCCCGCATAGCCGACACCGCCCATGGAGCGCTTCACGAACAGCACGGTCTTGGCGTTGGCCACGTCGAGGATGGGCATTCCGTAGATGGGGGAGGTCTTGTCGGTGCGCGCGGCGGGATTGGTGACGTCGTTCGCGCCGATGACGAAGGCAACGTCCGTCTGGGCGAACTCGCTGTTGATGTCCTCCAGCTCGAACACCTCGTCATAGGGCACATTGGCCTCGGCCAGCAGCACGTTCATGTGCCCCGGCATCCGGCCCGCGACCGGGTGGATGGCATATTTGACGCTCACGCCCGCCGCCTTGAGCACGTCGCCCATCTCGCGCAGCGCATGTTGCGCCTGGGAGACGGCCATGCCGTAGCCGGGCACGATGATGACGCTGTCGGCCTGCTTCATGAGGAACGCCGCGTCTTCCGCCGAGCCGCGCTTCCAGGGGCGCTGCTCCTTTGCCTCGCCGCCGCTGCTCGCCGCCTCCGCGCCGAAGCCGCCGGCGATGACGGAGAGGAAGCTGCGGTTCATTGCGCGGCACATGATGTAGCTCAGGATCGCGCCTGAGGAGCCGACCAGCGCGCCGGTGATGATCATCGCGCTGTTCTCCAGCGTGAAGCCCATCGCGGCGGCGGCCCAGCCGGAATAGCTGTTCAGCATCGACACCACGACCGGCATGTCCGCGCCGCCAATGGGCACGATGAGCAGGAAGCCGATGACGAAGGAGAGGACGACGACGATCCAGAAGTCCATCGGCGCCTGTGAGTGCCAGAAGCCGAAGGTGAAGAACAGGATGGCGGCGAGCGCGCCGAGGTTGATGACATGCCGGGCGGGCAGCAGCATCGGCTTGCCGGACATGTTGCCGTTGAGCTTGAGGAAGGCGATGACCGAGCCGGAGAAGGTGATCGCGCCGATCGCGACGCCGAGCGCCATCTCGATCCGGCTCGCGCCATGGATCGCGCCCTCCGCATCGACGATGCCGAACGAGGCGGGGTCGAGGAAGGCGGCGATGCCCACGACCACGGCGGCAAGGCCCACCAGGCTGTGGAACGCGGCGACGAGCTGCGGCATGGCCGTCATGGCGATCTTGCGGGCGATGACGAAGCCGATCACGCCGCCGATGGCGATGCCCGCGACCAGCCGGGGCAGGGCGACCGCATCGTGCGTCGCCATGGTCGTGCCTACGGCGATGAGCATCCCGAGCATCCCGAGGCGATTGCCCGTGCGGCTGCTCTCGGGGCTGGAAAGCCCGCGCAGCGCCAGGATGAACAGCACGCCCGAGATGAGATAGGCCAGCGCGACCAGCGGATCGATGGGAAGGCCCGCCAGCATCACTTGCGCTCCTTCTTCTTGTACATGGCGAGCATACGCTCAGTCACGGCGAAGCCGCCGAAGATGTTGATGGAGGCGAGCACCACGCCCGCAAAGCCCAGCCATTGGCCCACAGGGCTCGTCGATTCCGCGCTGGCGATGAGCGCGCCCACGATGATGACCGAGGAAATGGCGTTGGTCACGGCCATGAGCGGCGTGTGCAGCGCGGGCGTCACCGACCAGACGACATAATAGCCCACGAAGCAGGCCAGCACGAAAATCGAGAGAATGGCGATGAAGTCCATGGGACGTCCTCCTCCTGTGGCCGCGCGCTGTCTTGCCGTGCGCTGCGGCAGTTAGATCATTTTGCCTGCCGTCTCGCGCAGGAACAGCGGCTTGGTTCCGCGCGCGGTTGGGCAAGCTGAGCGAGTGGGAAGGCGGGGATGAGCGCGAGGGCGATTGCCGAACCGCGCTTCATCCCAGCAGCCTTTCGTTGACGACCTTGCCGCCCTGGGTCAGGCGGATGCCCTTCACGATCTCGTCGTCGTCCGGCAGGAGCGGGGCGCCCTTGTCCTTGTCCCAATAGGCCGAGAGGAAATTGTAGAGATTGCGGGCGAAGAGGGCGGAGGTATCCGCGGCGAGGCGGCTCGGCACATTCCGGTGGCCGACGATCTTCACGCCATGCTTCTCGACAATCTCGCCCGCCACGGCCCCCTCGACATTGCCGCCCTGTTCCACGGCGAGATCGACGATCACGCTGCCGGGCTTCATCGTGGCGATCTGCGCATCGCTGATGAGGCGCGGGGCCGGGCGGCCGGGGATGAGGGCCGTCGTGATGACGATGTCCTGCTTGGCGATATGGCTGGAGACCAGCTCGGCCTGCGCCTTCTGATACGCCTCGCTCATCTCGGTCGCGTAGCCGCCGGTGCCTTCGCCCTCGATGCCTTTCACCGCCTCGACGAAGATCGGCTTGGCGCCGAGCGATTCGATCTGCTCCTTGGTCGCCGCGCGCACGTCTGTCGCGCTGACCTGCGCGCCCAGCCGCCGGGCGGTAGCGATGGCCTGCAGTCCCGCCACGCCGACGCCCATGACGAAGACGCGTGCGGCCGAGACTGTGCCCGCCGCCGTCATCATCATCGGGAAGGCGCGGCCATATTCGGCCGCCGCGTCCAGCACGGCCTTGTAGCCGGAAAGGTTCGACTGCGAGGAGAGGATGTCCATGGACTGCGCGCGCGTGATGCGCGGCATGAACTCCATGGCCAGCGCCTCGAAACCGGCCGCAGCATAGCCATCCACCCGTGCACGCTCGCCGAACGGACTGAGCCCGCCGACGATGAGCGCACCCGTCGCCGCGCCCGCGAGGCTCGCCACGTCCGGTCCCTGCACGCACAGGATGATGTCGGCATCCTTCACCACCGTGGCGCGATCGCCAAGCGTCGCTCCGGCGGCTTCATACTCCGCGTCGCTGACGGACGCCGACAGGCCCGCGCCCCGCTCGACGGCGAGGCTTGCACCGAGTGCGGCAAACTTGCGCACCGTTTCCGGGGAGGCGGAGACGCGCTTTTCCCCGGTCGCCGTCTCACGAAGGACAGCGATCTTCATGTCAGGCAGCCGATTTCGCCTCGCCCCGTCAGGAGATGATGAGGACGACGATCATGGCGGCTATGACGGCAACAATCGTGCCCCACTTCATCAGCGCCGCAAAGCCGCTGTAGGTGCCGTTCGCCTGAGTCATGTCCTGATGTTCTGCCATGTCTGGTCTTTCCCTTGTATCCGTCTCCGGCCCGGTCTTAGCGGCAAGATTCCACCCTCTCAAGCCGCTTGGTGTCCAAAATCTTGAGACGAGGCGCAATTGGGTTCCCGCTTAATGGGCTCTTTACCTGCTGCGTTTATCAACCTTGGTCGGGGACGAGCAGGAAAGTTGAATGAGCGACGCTGAAAATCCCGTGCTGCTGCTTGTTGATGACGAGCCCGCGCAGCGCCGTCTGAACATCGCCATGGCCAATCGGGCCGGGTGGCGCACCGTCTGCGCGGCCAGCGCGGAGGATGCGCTGGCGTTGCTCGGCACCCGTGAAGGCATGCGCCTCTCTGCCGTCATCATCGACGACTGGACCGATAGCGGAGAAGCCGTCTCGCTGATCCGTGACATTCACGAGCGCCGCCCCCGGCTGCCCGTGCTGGTGCTGACCGCCAACGGATCGGCGGAACGTGCCGTCGAGGCGATGCGCGCGGGCGCCCATGATTTCCTGATCAAGCCGATCGCGCCGGACAGCTTCCTCGCGGCGCTGCGCACCGTGCTCACGCACCCCGGCGAAGAGGGCGAACTGCGTCCGCTCACCGAAAAGATTCGCACACCCTTGGGCTTTGACGAGATTGTCGGCTCCTCGCCGACCTTCCGTGCCGCGCTCGCCATCGCGGCCAAGGCGGCTCGTGCCCGCGTCCCGATCCTCATCGAGGGCGAGAGTGGCGTCGGCAAGGAAGTGATCGCCAACGCAATCCACGCAGCCAGCCCGCGCGCCCGCGCGCCGCTGGTGACGGTCAATTGCGGCGCCATTCCCGCCAATCTGGTCGAATCAGACCTGTTCGGTCACGAGCGCGGCGCGTTCACCGGCGCGTTCGATCGGCATATCGGCAAGTTCATGAGCGCCAACGGCGGCACCATCTTCCTCGATGAGGTGAGCGAGCTTCCGCTGGAGGCGCAGGTCAAGCTGCTGCGCGTTCTTCAGGATGGCGAGATCCAGCCGGTCGGCGCGCGCCTGCCGAGCCAGGTGGACGTGCGCGTGATCGCCGCGACCAACAAGCGGCTGATCGCCGAAGTGGAGGCGGGCCGTTTCCGCGAGGATCTCTATTATCGGCTCAATGTCGTCCAACTCACCATTCCGCCCCTGCGCGACCGGGTCGGCGACATTCCCGCCCTCGCGCGGCATCTGCTGGATCGGATCGGCGCGCAGCCGGGGATGCACAGCCTGGGCATCACCAGCGAGGCGATCAACCTCCTCTCGCGCCATGACTGGCCGGGCAATGTCCGCCAGCTCCATAATACGCTCTTCCGCGCGGCCGTGCTGTGTGATGGGGACGCGCTGACCGCCGCCGATTTCCCGCAGCTCTCGGGCCAGCTCACGTCGGAAGACGGGCCGCGCCCGGCCCGCAACGTCTCGCCCCTGCTGCGCAGCGCGCAGGAGAACGGCATCGGCGTCACGCTCTACGAGGCGAACGGCCATCTGCGCTCGCTCTCGGACATCGAGGCGGACGTGATCCGCCTCGCCATTGGCCATTATCGGGGCCGCATGACGGAAGTGGCGCGCCGGCTCGGCATCGGGCGCTCGACCCTGTATCGCAAGCTCGCGGAGCTGGGCATCGACACGGCCGCCTGAGCCTGCTCAGGGCCGTAGCAGCGGCCGCTTGGTCAGCTCGAACAGCGCGAGCAGGCCGAGGCCGATTGCCGGCAGCAGCGCCAGTTCCCACAGGCTCAGCGACGTGAAGCCCAGCACGCGCTGGATGGGTGGCACCATCAGGATGAGCGCGCTGCCCGCCGCGATGAAGGCAAGCACATAGCGGAAAGTCCGGTTGCCGCGCAGCAGCGCGTGGGTGATCGCCGTGCTGAACGAGCGATTGGCCAGCACCAGCGCCAGCGTCGCGGAGACGAGGCCGAAGAAGCTCAGCGTCCGCAGCGTCTCCGCGCTCGCCCCGCGTGTGGCGAGCAGCAGATACAGCCCGGCCAGCAGCACGAAGGCGATGCCGCCCTGGACGATCCCCCGCAGCACGAGCGGCAGCGAGAAGAGCCGCTCGCGCGGATCGCGCGGCGGGCGCTGCATGAGCCGCCGTTCCTCCCGCTCCGCCTCGAAAACGAGCGCGCAGACGGGGTCGATAATCATCTCCAGCAGCGCGATCTGGATCGGCCCGAACACCACCGGCAGACCCATGGCGAGCGGCAAAACGGCCAGGCCCGCAATCGGCACATGGACGCCGAAGATGAAGCTCATCGCCTTGCGGATATTGTCATAGATGCGCCGCCCGACGCGGATCGCCGCGACGATGGCGCCGAAATCATCCTCGACGAGCACGATGGCGGAAGCCTCGCGAGCCACGTCCGTCCCGCGCTTGCCCATGGCGATGCCGATATGCGCCGCCTTGAGCGCGGGCGCGTCGTTGACGCCGTCGCCGGTCATGGCCACGATCTCGCCCGCCGCCTTGAGTGCGGTGACGATGCGCAGCTTCTGCTCGGGCATGGTCCGCGCGAAGATCGAGACGGTGCCGATCCGCTGTGCCAGCGCCTCGTCGGAAAGGGCGGCCACCTCGTCCCCGGTCATCAGGTCGCCCCCGGTGATGCCGGCCTCCCGCGCGATTGCCTGGGCCGTGGCGGCATAGTCGCCGGTAATCATGACCACGCGGATGCCGGCGTCCGCGCATTGCGCCACGGCCTGCGGCACGCCAGCCCGCAGCGGGTCGGACAGGCCGACCAGCCCGAGCAGCCGGAAATCATAAGCGAGATGATCTTCCGCCACACCGTCCGGCGACGTCCTCGCCGCGGCGACCCCAAGCACGCGCATCCCCTCCTGCGCCATGGCGCGGGCCGCCGCCTCGTAGCGCGCTTGCGCCGCCGGATCGAGACCGCACAGATTCGCGATCGCCTCGGGCGCGCCCTTGGCGGCGATCTCCAGCAATCCTTCGCCGCCGTTCGTTCGCCAGACGTTCGACATGGCGAGCAGCTCCGGGCGCAGGCCGTGCGATTGCACGAGTGTCCTGTCCTCGCGGGCGGGGGCGCTGCCATTGCGCGCCGCCTCGTGGAAGGCGACTTCCATGGGATCGATTGGCACCGGCGCGCTGGCGAGGGCGCCCGCCTCAAGCAACGGGCTGAAGCGCTCGTCGGGCCGGGCGGTGAGCGTGGCGGTGTCTCCGCTCGGCAGCCAGAGCGCGGTCACGGTCATGCGGTTCTGCGTGAGGGTGCCGGTCTTGTCCGTGCAGAGCACCGTCGCGGCGCCCATCGTCTCAATCGCCGCGGTGCGCCGCGTGAGCACGCCCACCTGCGCAATGCGCCAGGCGCCCATGGCAAGGAAGATGGTGAGCACCACCGGGAATTCCTCGGGCAGCAGCGACATGCCGATGGCGACGCCGGCGAGGATGGCGTCCAGCCAGCCGCCGCGCAGGGAGCCGTAAAGCAGCACCACCAGCACGGCGACCCCGATGCCCCCGATCGCGCAGATGCGCACGATGCGCCCGGTTTCGAGCTGGAGGCGCGGCGCTTCGGTCTCCAGCGCGGCGAGGGAGCGGCCGATCAGGCCGATGCGGCTGCGCGGGCCGGTCGCCACGACGCGGGCGAGGCCGTCGCCATGCGTGATGATCGAGCCGGAGAAGACGTGCGGCCGATCCTCGCCACCCGGCTCGGCCTGCTCCGCGTCCGCGCTCATGGCGGGCCGTTTACGCACCGGCACCGATTCGCCGGTAAGCAGGGATTCGTCGGCCTGCAGTTCGCGCGCCTCGATCAGCAGCGCGTCGGCGGCGATCCGGTCGCCCTGATCGAGCAGGAGAAGGTCGCCCTCGACGACGTCCCGGCCCGGCACGCGGATCGTCTCACCATCGCGGATGACGAGCGCGCGGGGGGCGGAAAGATCGCGCAGCGCCTCCAGCACATTCTCGGTGCGCGCCTCCTGCACGATCGTCACCGCGATGGAAAAGCCGGCGAAGACCATCAGGATCAGCGCCTCGGCCGTATCGCCGAGCAGCAGATAGACGCCGCCCGCCCCCAGCAGCATGGCCAGCATGGGCTCTCGCACCACGTCCAGCGCGATGCGCAGCGGGGTGCGGAGATCGGGCCGGGGCAGCTCATTGGGGCCATCCCGCTCAAGCCGCTCGCGCGCTTGCGCGGCCGAGAGACCCTGATGCGGCGAGGCTGGCGTCTGGGTCACATGGTCCCCGTGCGGAGGCGAAAAAGTCCTGCCCGCTCTATAGCACCCATTTCGACCGCCTGTTGATGGGCGTCAAACGCGCAATCAGACGTCGATCGCGTCTTCCTCCACCTGCGCCGCATTTTCCTGGATGAAGGCGAAGCGGTGCGCGGGGTTGGTGCCCATCAGCCGGTCGACCAGATCCTTGACGCCCGCGCGCTCCTCATATTCCTGCGGCAGGGTGATGCGGATCATCGCGCGCTTGGCGGGGTCCATGGTGGTCTCGCGGAGCTGCTGGGGGTTCATCTCGCCGAGGCCCTTGAAGCGGCTCACTTCCACCTTCTTGCCCTTCAGCTCGGTGGCGATCAGCCGTTCGCGCTCCTCGTCATTGGCCGCATAGATGCTCTTGCCGCCCGTCACGAGGCGGTAGAGCGGCGGCTGCGCGAGGTAGAGATGGCCGCGCTTCACCAGCTCGGGCATCTCCTGGAAGAAGAAGGTCATCAGCAGCGTGGCGATGTGCGCGCCGTCCACGTCTGCGTCGGTCATGATGACGATGCGTTCGTAGCGCAGATTGGCCGGATTGCAGTCCTTGCGCGTGCCGCAGCCGATCGCCTGGATGAGATCGGCGATTTCCTGATTGGCGAGGATCTTGGCGCTGGTCGCGGAGGCGACGTTCAGGATCTTGCCGCGGATCGGCAGGATCGCCTGCGTCTTGCGGTCGCGCGCCTGCTTGGCGCTGCCACCGGCGCTGTCGCCTTCGACGATGAACAGCTCGGTGCCTTCCGGGTCGTCGGACGAGCAATCGGTGAGCTTGCCGGGCAGGCGCAGCTTGCGGCCGCTGGTCGCGGTCTTGCGCTTGATTTCCTTTTCCTGCCGCCGGCGCAGGCGTTCGTCCATCCGCTCCAGCACATGGCTTAGCAGCGCCTTGCCGCGGTCCATGTTGCCGGCGAGGAAATGATCGAAATGGTCGCGCATGGCGGCCTCGACCAGACGGGTCGCTTCCGGGCTCGTCAGGCGGTCCTTGGTCTGGCTCTGGAATTGCGGATCGCGGATGAAGACGGAGAGCATCAGCTCGCAGCCGGACATGATGTCGTCCGTCGTGATGTCCTTGGCCTTCTTCTGGCCGACCAGCTCGCCGAAGCCGCGAATGCCGCGCGTGAGCGCCGCCCGCAGGCCCGCCTCGTGCGTGCCGCCATCCGGCGTCGGGATGGTGTTGCAATACCAGCTCGTCGAGCCGTCCGACCAGAGCGGCCAGGCGACGGCCCATTCCACGCGGCCGGCCCCGTCCGGGAATTCCTGCGTGCCGGCGAAGAACTCAGACGTGGCGCATTCGCGCGTCCCGAGCTGCTCCTTGAGATGATCGGAGAGGCCGCCGGGGAACTGGAAGACCGCCTCGGCGGGCGTGTCATCCGTGATGATCGAGGGATCGCACTTCCAGCGGATCTCGACGCCGGCAAACAGATAGGCCTTGGAGCGGGCAAGGCGGTGCAGCCGCGCAGGCTTGAACTTCAGCTCGTGGAATATCTCGCTGTCCGGCGTGAAGGCGACGCTCGTGCCGCGCCGGTTTGGCGCCGCGCCGACCTTCTCCAGCGCGCCGAGCGGCAGCCCGCGCGAGAAGCGCTGGCGATACAGCTCGCGATTGCGCGCCACCTCGATCTCGGTGTCCACCGACAGCGCATTGACGACGCTGATGCCAACGCCGTGCAGGCCGCCGGACGTCGCATAGGCCTTGTCCGAGAACTTGCCGCCCGAGTGGAGCGTGGTGAGGATCACCTCCAGCGCGGACTTGCCGGGGAATTTGGGGTGCGGGTCGACCGGGATGCCGCGGCCATTGTCGACGATGGTCAGCCGGTTGCCGGCTTCCAGGCTCACCTCGATCCGCGTCGCATGGCCGGCCACTGCCTCGTCCATCGCGTTGTCCAGCACCTCGGATGCGAGATGGTGAAGCGCGCGCTCATCGGTGCCACCGATGTACATGCCCGGCCGGCGCCTGACCGGCTCCAGCCCCTCCAGCACTTCGATGGCGGAGGCATCATAGGTTTCGGAAGTTTTTGCGCCGGAGTTGCCGAACAGATCGTCTGACATGGGAGGGCTATACGGGGAGCGGAGTCCGTTGCGCAAGCGGTGTTGCCGAAATGTTCGGTGCGGGGGCTGTAGTCGCAGGGTGGGAGGGCATGCTCCGGGGCCTCATTCAGTCGGATCGACATTCCCGCGCCGGCATGGGGAGGGGCGGGGGCGGCCGCCCCGCGCCCCAGAAAGCCGAAAAAGGAAAAGCCGCTCGGGTGGAGCGGCTTTTCTCTGTAGCTTGCCTGAAATCAGCGGACCCGGGGGCCGCCATAGGGCAGCGGCGGGGGCGGGCGGCGCGTGCCGCGCGGGAGCTGCGCTTGATAAGCGCGGCCGCAATGCTCGACGCAATAAGGGAAACCGGGGTTCACCTTCTCGCCGCAGAAGTGGAAGTCGGGCTCACCCGGATGGCCGAGAGGCCACTTGCAGATCTTCTCGTTGAGATCGAGCAGGCTGGTCTTGCCGGCAATTTCCGGGCTCGGCTTGGCCGGCACGAGGCGGCGCGGCGGCGCCGGCGGAATGGGCTGCTGCATCTCACCCGGACCCTGGCGGAGAAAGCCGCCGGGGCCGACCGAGACGATGCGCGGCTGCGGCGGGGGCGGCGGTGCATCCGCGCCCGCTGCGGGAGCCGGCGGCGCGGGCTGCGGCGCGGGAGCGGGCTTCGCTTCGACCGGGACTGCGGGCTTGGGCTGCGGACGGGCGGTGCGGGGCTCCTCGCTCGCGCTCACGCTCGGCTCAGGCTTGGGTGGCGGGGGCGCCTTGCGCGCCTGCGCGGCCGCTGCCGGGCGGGCAGCCGCATCGGCTGCCTTCACCGGCGAGGGGCGCGCCTGCAGGCCGAGGCGATGCGCCTTCCCGATCACGGCATTACGGCTGACACCGCCCAGCTCCTCGGCGATCTGGCTGGCGGTCATGCCGCGCTCCCACATCTGCTTGAGATGGTCGATGCGTTCGTCTGTCCAGGACATTCTTGTTCCTCTAATCTGCTGGCGGCCATATGGGCATGGGCCTGTCAAAGTCAAATCTCTCCGCGCATTTTGGGCGCTTTGCGCGCCGTTCTGCCACCGCATTGCCGGTTGCCGCTCCCGGCATGACAGGTTAGGGCGTGGCACATGGCTGACCAACTCCCGTCGCTGATCCGGCACGAGCCGGGCGTTCCCGTCATCCGCAGCGTCAACTGGGCGGGCATGGCCGCGCTCTACGCCAAGGAAGTGCGGCGCTTCATGAAGGTGCAGCTCCAGACCGTGTGGGC
>JAFKLU010000069.1 GCA_017304105.1 Sphingomonadales bacterium | reverse complement strand
CGCGAGCAGCGCTTCGCGCTCGGCGATGATGGGATCGAACTTGGAGAAGAGGTCTGCCTTCGCCTCGGTCACCCGCATCGTCGCGGGCTTCTCGCCGGTCATGCCTGCCATTGTTTCAGCCTTCCGCCTTGAGCTTGAGCACCGCGTCGACGAGCTGGCCGACGGTCTCGATCTCGGCCTGCATGTTCATCGTGATGATGATGTCGAACGCGTCCTCGACGGCGGCGACGAAATCCATGACCGTGAGGCTGTCCCACTCAAGGTCGCCGGCAAAGGTGGTGGTTTCGCTCAGCGCGACCCCCTTCTTGTTGAACGGCTCGATCTGCGCGACGACCTGCGCGAAGACGTCCTGGCGATCCGACATGGTGCGACTTTCTCTGGTAAATGAATGGTCGGGCAATGCCCGCTTCGCCGGGCCTATGGCAAGCGAATAAGGCGGGATTCGGGCAGGAGAATGGCTGGCCTGCGCCAGCGATGGGTCAACGCAGATGGCCGCGCTCGCGATAGGCGGCGGCAGTCGCGGCGAGCCCCTGCTCCGTCGCGATGGCCGGCGCCCAGAGCGCGGGGGGCGGGCGCAGGGCGGCGCGGGCGACCCAATCCTCATGGCAGAAATAGGCGGCCCGGTCCGGCGTCAGGCGGGCCTTGTCGCCGCGCAGCAGCCGGTCGATGCGCGCGCCGAGCCGGACGACAGGCGAGGGCAGGTGCAGCGTGCGCACGCGCGGCCGTCCGACCGCCCGGCCGATCGCGCGGGCGAATTCCTCGTGGCTCCAGCCGGCCTCGCGCGCATCGTCCGCCTCGTAGATGGCGCCGCTCGTCTCATCGCCGCCGCGCCCGGCAAGCAGGACGAGCAGATCGGCGAGATCGTCGACATGGATCACCGAGAGACGACCGCTGGGCGGCAGCAGCACCAGCCCGCGCGACGCCATCTGGAACAGCTCCAGCAGCTCCGCATCGCCCGGCCCGAAAATCGCCGGCGGGCGCACCATCGTCCAGTCGAGCCCGCTCGGGGCGACACGCCGCTCCGCCTCTGCCTTGGACCAGCCATAGTCCGAAAGCTGCGGCTCGCGTGCGGCCAGCGAGGAGACATGAACGAGCCTGCGGACGCCCATGCGCTCCATGGCGGCGATCACGGCGGCGGTGCCGATCGCGTTACCGGCCTCGAAGCGCGCGCGGTCCGGCGCGTTGACCACGCCGGCGATATGGATGACGGCATCCGCGCCCGCCACCAGCGCATCGAGCGCGGCATGGTCCTCCAGATTGCCGGGCACCCAGTCCAGCCCCTCGACCGGGCTCTGCGGCCGCCGGGTGAGGGCGCGGACGCGATTGTCCCTGGCGAGCGCCTTTTCCAGCGTCGCCTTGCCGACGAAGCCGGTCGCGCCGGTAATGGCTAGCAGAGCCACAGAAGCACCTTCACAGCAGCACCATATAATCGCGGTGGACCATCGCCGCGCGCGGCGAGCCGCCGAGCAGGGCCGCGACCTCATCGCTGCGCTTGCCGAATGTCGATGACGTCGCCGCGCGCATAAGCGCCGCTCGTGCCGGTGATGCCGGCCGGAAGCAGGCTGCGCCCGTGCCTGAGCGCATTGGCGGCGCCCGCGTCCACGCTGAGCTTGCCCTTGACGGTGAGACGCCCGGCCAGCCAGTCCTTGCGCGCGCCGCGCCGGGCCGAGGCGCGGAACAGGCTGCCGCGCCCGCTCGCTTGCCAGTGACCCAGCGGCGCCTCCACCCGGCCGGAAATAATGGCGAGATGCGCGCCCGCGCCCGTGGCGATCTGCGCAGCCTGCAGCTTGGAGATCATCCCGCCCGAGCCCATGCCAGAGGCGCTGTTGCCATCAGCCATCGCAAGAATCCGGGGATCGATCCGCTCGATCAGCGGAATGAGCTTGGCAGTGGGGTCGCTGTGCGGATTGGCAGTGTAGAGCCCGTCAATATCGGAGAGCAGCACCACCGCGTCCGCCCGCGCGGCCTGACCGATGCGCGCGGCCAGCCGGTCATTGTCGCCGAAGCGGATTTCCTCGGTCGCCACGCTGTCATTCTCGTTGACCACCGGCACCACGCCGAGGCCGATCAGCCGGTCGAGCGTTGCGGAGGCATTGAGATAGCGGCGGCGATCCTCAAGGTCGCCGAGCGTGACGAGCATCTGCGCGGCGGCGATGTCATGACTCGCAAGCAGGTCCGCCCAGACCTGGCTGAGCGCGATCTGGCCCACGGCGGCGGCGGCCTGCGCGTCCTCCAGCGTGGCGCGGCCGCCCTTGGGCAGGGCGAGTCGCCGCGCGCCGAGCGCGATGGAGCCCGAAGAGACGACGACGATCTCCTGCCCCGCCGCGCGCCGCTGCGCGATCTCGCCGACCAGGCTCTCCAGCCATTCGCGGCGCACCGAGCCGTCCGGCGCGACCAGCAGGGCGGAACCGACCTTGATGATGATGCGGCGCGTGGCTTGCGGGGGGAAGCCGGTCAGAGATTTAACCATGCGGTTAGCCCCTCCTCTTCAGAGGTTGGGGTGGTGCGGCGGCCTTCCGGATGTTCGCTGAGCGAGCGATGCTGCGCATCGCCACCACCCCCGAACCCCTCCTCTGAAGAGGAGGGGGGGAAGGGGGGGCTCAGATCGGCGACCATGGCTTGTCCTCCGCCTCGCCTGCTTCCTCCGCCTCCTGCCTGGCCGCCTCGCCGAGCAGCGGGATGATCGCGTCGAGCAGCTTGCCCACGCCGTCGCCCGTGGCGCCGGAGATGATGTAGGCCTTGCCCGCCCCGGCCTTCTTCAGATCCTTGGCGATGTCCTTCATCAACTCGTCGCCCAGCAGGTCGCCCTTGTTGAGCGCGAGAATCTGCGGCTTCTCGTCCAGCCCCTCGCCATAGGCCTCCAGCTCGCCCTGCACGATGCGCCAGGCCTCCACCGGATCGTCGCTTGTCGCGTCGATCAGGTGGATGAGCACCCGGCAGCGCTCGATATGGCCAAGGAACCGGTCGCCAATGCCCGCGCCTTCCGCTGCGCCCTCGATGAGGCCGGGGATATCGGCGAGCACGAATTCGCGGCCTTTGTGCAGCACCACGCCAAGCTGCGGCTTGGTGGTGGTGAAGGCATAGGCGCCGACCTTCGCCTTGGTGTTGGTCACCTGATTGATGAAGGTGGACTTGCCCGCATTGGGCATGCCGACGAGGCCGACATCGGCCAGCAGCTTGAGCCGCAGCCAGACCCACATTTCCTGCCCCGGCCAGCCGGTACCGTGCTGGCGCGGCGCGCGATTGGTGGAGGTCTTGTAGCTCGCATTGCCGCGCCCGCCATCGCCGCCGCGCAGCAGCGTCACGCGCTGGCCGACCTCCGTGAAGTCGGCGAGCACGTCGCTATAGCCTTCCTCGTCCGGGTCGGAGATGATCTGCGTGCCCACCGGCACCTTGATGACGAGATCCTTGCCGCCCGCGCCGGTGCGGTCGCCGCCGGAGCCGTGCATCCCGCGCGGCGCCTTGAAATGCTGCGTGTAGCGGAAGTCGATGAGCGTGTTGAGGCCCGGCACGGCTTCGAAGATGATGTCGCCGCCCTTGCCGCCATTGCCCCCGTCGGGGCCTCCATATTCGATATATTTTTCGCGCCGGAAGCTGACCGCTCCCGGACCGCCCGCGCCCGAGCGGATGAAAATCTTGGCCTGATCGAGAAAATGCATGGCGGCCACATAGGGTTTTCGCGAGCAAAGGTGAAGCTTTGTCCGGGCAGATCAGCCGGCGCTTGCCGGAGCCGCCCGGTTTTCATCCCGATTCGCCCGTGCTAGTCCGCTTGGCTGGCAGTCCGGAGAGGCAAATGACGGTCATTGCGGCACGGCGGTATCGCGACGGCGTGGTGATCGATGCGGTCGCGCTGGATTGCGTGGCGCCCGCGCCGATCCCGGAAGGCGAGTTCGTGTGGATCGGCCTGCACGAGCCGAGCGCGGAAGAACTCCGGCAGGTCGGCGATTGCTTCGGCCTGCATCCGCTGGCGCTGGAGGATGCGGGCAAGGGGCTGCAGCTTCCCAAGGTCGAGCTTTATGGCGACCAGCTCTTCGTCATCCTGCGCACCGCGCATCTGGACGGCGAGCAGATCGGCTATGGCGAGACGTCCGTCTTTCTCGGCCGTGGCTTCATCGTCACCGTGCGCCACGGCTCGGCCCGCGCCCACACCGAATTGCGCACCCGCCTGGAAAGCGCGCCCGACACGCTCGCCCATGGCCCGGACTATGTGCTCCATTCGATCATGGATTTCATCGTCAATGGCTATTTCCCGATCGTCGAGGCGCTGGAGGAGCAGGTGCTGGAGATGGAGGCCGCGGCGAGCGAGACGTTCCTGCAGCGCGACGAGATCCGGCGAATCTTCGCGATCCGGCGCGAGATCGTCCGCTTCCAGCGCGTTCTCGGCGTCATGATGGACGTGACATCGCGCATGGTGAATCATCCGCTGCCGCATATCGATGCGGACATGATCCCCTATTTCCGCGATGTGCAGGATCATGTGCGACGCGCAGAATATCGCGTGACGGGGCTGCGCGAATTCCTCACCTCGGCCGCCGAGACCAGCAGCCTGCTGGAGCAGCAGCGGCAGGGTGGCATCACGCGCCAGCTCGCCGCCTGGGCTGCCATCCTCGCCGTGCCGACGGCGGTGGCGGGCATCTATGGCATGAACTTCGATCATATGCCCGAGCTGCACTGGAGATATGGCTATTACGCCGTGCTGGGCTGCGTCGCGGCCGCCTGCACCTTTCTCTACTGGCGCTTCCGGCGCTCGGGCTGGCTGTAGAGGGAGCGCGCCCTCAGATCAGATAATTGCCCTGGATGACCGTGCGGCACTGGCCGGAGAGGATGGCGCGGTCGCCATCGAGCCGGCAACCCACATAGCCGCCGCGCGCGCTCGCCTGATAGGCGGTGAAGCGCTCGCGGCCGAGGCGCGTGGCCCAGTAAGGCACCAGCAGGCAATGCGCCGAGCCCGTCACGGGATCTTCGTTGATGCCGGCGCCGGGCGCGAACGCGCGGCTGACGATGTCGGTCTCCACGCCGGGCGCGGTCGCCACGATGAGCAGGTTGCCGAGCTTCCCTAGCGCCGCGAAATCGGGTGCGAGCGCGCGCACGCTGGCGTCGTCGGGATAGACAAGCAGGACGTTGCCGTTCCCGTTGCCGCGCACTTCCTCCGGCTGCGGCGCGCCCAGCAGCGCGGCGATGTCCGGCCGGGCGTCAGGCGTGGTGGGCGCGGCGGGCAGATCGAGCGCATAGCCCTCGCCTGTGCGGGAGACGACGAGATCGCCGGACTTGCGCGTGCGGAAGCGGATGCTCGCCTGATGGCCAAGCAGCACATGGCCGCTCGCCAGCGTCGCGTGCCCGCAAAGCGCCACCTCCACGGTGGGCGTGAACCAGCGCAGCTCATAGTCCGCGCCCTCGCCTTCGCCGAGCTTCACGGTGAACGCCGTCTCGGCAAGATTATTCTCCGCCGCGATGCCCTGCAGCACCTCGTCCGGCAGCCAGCCATCGAGCGGCATGACGGCGGCGGGATTGCCGGTGAAGGGCGCATGGGCGAAGGCATCGACCTGCGTGAAGGGAATCGCGGTCATGGCCGGTTCGTCTTCCCCCTTGCCAGCGCGCCGCTTATGGGAAGAGCAGGCTGGAGCGCCAACCGCCCGCGCCGTCGGCCTCGTAGCGTCGGCGCTCGTGCAGACGGAACGGCCGGTCGATCCAGAACTCGATCGCCCGCGGGGTCAGCCGAAAGCCGGACCAGTGCGGCGGCCGCGGCACGGATGTGCCGGCAAACCGAGCGTCCACCTCCGCGAGCCGCGCCTCGAAGGTCTCGCGCGCATCGAGCGGGCGCGACTGGTCCGAGGCCCAGGCGCCGATCTGGCTATCGCGCGGGCGGGTCGCGAAATAGGCGTCGGCCGTCGCATCGTCGACCAGCGCGACCGGTCCTTCCAGCCGGATCTGGCGGCGCAGCGACTTCCAGTGGAAGAGCAGGGCAGCGCGGGGATTACCGATGAGTTCGCGTCCCTTGCGGCTCTCCAGATTGGTGTAGAAGGTGATGCCCTCCGGCGTGCAGTCCTTCATCAGCACCGTGCGCAGGGAGGGCTGGCCGGTGGCATCGGCGGTGGCGAGCGCCATCGCATTCGCGTCGTTCGGCTCGCTCGCCTCGGCATCGCGATACCAGACGGCGAACAGCGCGAAGGGATCGTCGGTGACGGTGGTGGGCTCGGTCTGTGCGGTTTCGGTCATGGGCGCCTCCTACGCTGCCGGGCAAAAGCTGTCGAGCGCGCGTCCATCATTCACCTGCGCGCAAGCTGGGGAGGCCTAGCGTGACGCCGTCTCCGAGGAGGACTTATGTCTGCCATCCGTCTGTCGTCGCTTCCGCTCCTTCTCGCCGCGCTCGGCAGCGCCATTCCCGCGCTTGCCCAGCCGGGCTGGGGCGGGCGGTGGGGCGAGCCGCGGGAGGAGGCGTGGCCCGCCGGGCGCCCGGTGAGCAACGGCCGGGACGCGCGTGAGGGCAAGATCGACGCTGCGCATTTCGTGGCGGACGATGCCGGCGACGCGCTCGGCAAGGGGCCTGTCGCTGTGACGCATCTGCCCGGCACCGCGGCCGATCCCGGTGATCAGGCCGTTTACGAGGCGGCGCTGATCGATCAGCTCGTCAAGGCCGGCTATGATACGATGAAGCCCGATCCGTCCGGCGGGCAGGTACTGGAGCTGCGTATCGCCCGCGACGTGCTGCTGCCCGAGGAGACCAGGCGCAAGCCGGTGAGCGGCGAGGCGACGGTGGGCGTCTCCAATCGCGGCTCGATGATGGGCATGGCGGTGGCGATCGATCTCTCCAAGCCGAAGAAGGCGCTCGTCTCCACGCGGATGGAAGCGCGGCTGATCGACCGGGCGAGCGGCAAGCCGCTGTGGGAAGGGCGAGCCGAGATGGCGACGCGCGAGGGCGATTCGCACTGGACGCAGCAGGCGATCGCCGCGCGGCTCGCATCCGCCATGTTCGAGGATTTTCCGGGCAAGGCGGACAGGGGCCTCGCCAGTCGCTGAGATACAGCGCCCACTTGCGGCAACGCGACATAATCGCCAGATGAATGGTGCCGGGACGACCGGCATGGCATAGCGCGAAAACAGGTGGTTTCGAACGGATATGGCTGATCCTTATACCCTGCTGGGTGTCTCCCGCGGCGCGGACGAGGCGGCGATCAAGTCCGCCTATCGCAAGCTCGCGAAAGAGCTGCACCCCGACCGGAACAAGGACAATCCCAAGGCAGCGGAGAAATTCTCCGAGGTGACGCGGGCCTATGACCTGCTCTCGGACAAGGACAAGCGCGCCCAGTTCGATCGTGGCGAGATCGATGCCGAGGGCAATCCGACCCATCCCTTCGGCTTTGGCGGTGGCGGCGGGCGCAGCCATACCTACACAAGCAGTGGCGGCCCGGGCGATTTCGAGTTCGGCGGCGGCTCGGCCGATTTCGGCGATATTTTCGAAGGATTGTTCAGCGGCGGCGGTCGGCGCAGCGGCGGGCCGTTCGGCGGCTTCGGCGGACGGTCGGCGCCCCCGCAGCGCGGCGCCAACATGGCCTATCGGCTGGCAGTGTCGTTCGTCGACGCGGCCACGCTCGCGCCGCAGCGCATCACCCTCGCCGATGGCAAGACGATCGACCTCAAGCTGCCCGCCGGCGTTGAGACCGGCACGCAGATGAAGCTCGCAGGCAAGGGCCAGCCGGGCCCCGGCGGCGCGGGCGACGCGATCGTCACCATCGAGGTGGGCACGCACCCCTTCTACGAGCGCGACGGAGACAATGTGCGGCTCGACCTGCCGATCACGCTGAGCGAGGCCGTGAAGGGCGCGCGAGTGAAGGTGCCGACCGTGGACGGGCCGGTGATGCTCGCCGTCCCGGCGGGCGCGCGCTCGGGCCAGACACTGCGCCTCAAGGGCAAGGGCTTCTCGCGCAAGCAGGGCGGGCGGGGCGACCAGCTCGTCACCCTGATGATCGACGTGCCGGCGGAGGACGCGGCTCTCAGGAGCTTCGTCGAGGACTGGAGCGACAGCCGCAACGTGCGGGCGAATCTGGGCGTCTAGGACGCGCCCTCATCACGCGGCGCACTCCTGCCTTCGCGGGAAGCGCGCCCTCAGGCGAGGGGCGCGCTCAGTCCTTGCGCCAGCGCGCCAGCGTGATGCCGATCTTCTCGCCCCGCTCGGAGAGCGCCAGCTTCACGATCTTCACGCTTATGTGCAGCGCCTTCCTGTCCTGCAGGAAGATGGTGTCGATGATGTGATCGGCGACCGCCTCGATCAGCGTGAAATGCTGGCCGGTGGTGAGCGCCGTGGTCGCGGCGTGCTTGAGGTCCATATAGTTTTTGGACATGCCGAGCGGCGCGTCGGCGGCATAATGATCTGCGTGCGTCAGCAGCGCGCGGATGCTGATGCGCAGCGGCTGGGGGAGATGCGTCTCCTCCGAATAGATGCCGGTCAGCACATCGACTTCAAGATCGTCGATCTCCAGCACCAGCATGTCGTCCATGGGATTCGCTGCGGGCATCGTCATTTCCACCTTAAATTGCCCTTTTCATTTGGCCGGGAGCCGCTAAAGGCCGCTGCCTTCGCGGCGCTATTGCCCGCTCAGGAGGCAGACGGCAAGCGGTGACACGGATCGAGCCATTGGCGGGAACGGGAGACGCGGCGATTGCCGGGCTGCTGGACACCGCATTCGGCCCCGATCGCCACGGCCGCACCGCCTATCGCATCCGGGCCGGCATGGCCTGGCTCACCGACCTCAGCTTCGCGGCGCTGGACGCCGATGGCGCGCTGATCGGGGCGCTGCAGAGCTGGCCCGTGGCGCTGCACGAGCCGGACGGCGCGCAGACGCCGCTGATCATGGTCGGCCCCGTCGCGGTCCTGCCCGAGCATCAGCAGCGCGGAATCGGCCGCGCCCTGATGGACCGGCTGGTCGAGACGGTCGACCTCATGCCGCGCGAACCGCTCGTGATGATCGGCGACCCGGAATATTATGGCCGCTTCTGGGGCTTTGACGCGCAGGCGACCGGCGGGTGGGATGCCCCCGGCCCGGTCGAGCGGCACCGGCTGCTGACGCGCGCGCCGGCCGGGACGGTGCTGCCCGAGAAGGGCATGCTGGGGCCGCGTGGCGTGCCATTTGCGATGGTGCCGCGGGAGGAAAGTCCGACGCGCTGAGGGCTTTCAGGCATCCGGATGCCGGAAAGTGCGGTGGTGCGCGCCCAATTAATCCCGGCTTGTCATGCTTCATCGATGAGGGCAGCGTTCTTTAGCGGCGGCGAAGTGGCGTCTCTTGCAAGAGGCCGAACAAGCCCCCGGAACGGCCCGATAGCTCATGCTCCCTTGCCGACGCGCCGCGCCTCGGCGACAATCGCTCATGTCGCGCGAAGAGCCGTCCATTTTGATCGAGCCGCTCCGGCCACAGGATCTGCCTGCCGTGCTCAGGGTGCAGGCCGAGACATATCCGCCCTCCCTCGTGGAGGAGGAAGGGGCCCTGCTCAGCCGGATCAACCTGACGAGCTCCTATTGCCTCGCCGCCAAACGTGGAGATGAGCTGGTGGCTTATCTCCTCGCTCATGGCTGGAGCCGCCAGTCACCGCCGCAGCTGGGAGCGTCGCTGAAGGATGGCGTGGCGAGCGAGGTGCTCTTCGTGCATGATCTCGCGGTGTCGTCCTCGACGCGCGGCCTGCGCGTCGGCGAGAAGCTCGTCGCGCGCGCATTTGAACTGGCGGCGCGGGATGGTCTTCGCAGCGCGGAGTTGATCGCCGTCAAAGGGGCCGCGGGTTACTGGCGCCGGCTGGGCTTTGCCGAAGGAGCTGCGTCGGACCAGCTTCGGGAGAAGCTCGGGACCTATGGAGCCGGGGCGCAATGGATGACTTGCGCAATCCCGCCCGTGGGCTGAGGGCTGTTCACCTCCAGCCGCCTGCCGCTTGTCTGGCGCCCGTTAGGGCGCGGGCGGAACGCCTTCCACCAGGAACGACCGGCCGGTTGAACCGCTTTGGCGGATCGGCACGATCTTCTGATATTCGGCCGAGCGGTAATAGCTCTGCGCGGCGGCCAGGCTGGGGAATTCGAGCACCGCGACGCGCGGCGCAGGGGCTGCGCCCTCAAGCGATTCGGTCCGGCCACCGCGAACCAGATAGCGCCCGCCATATCGGGCGATGATGGCCGGCGTTTGCTCGGCATAGGCGGCATAGGCCTTCGGGTCCGTGACGTTGATTTCGGCGAGCATATAGCCCTTGGGTGCCGGCGCGTCGGCAGCGCCGGCGGCATAGCCGATGCCCAGCAGCGCGGCGCCGCCGAGGCAGGTCAGGGTGGTCTTGCGGTTCATTGTGGATTTCCCCGTTATTCCGGTCTGGCTGGATGCCCTGCTTTGGGTGACGCCGCAAGGCGGCCTCCTTCCGGTTCACCGCAGCGTTGGATGTGAGCGTCCTTGCTGGCGCGCGGTTGTCGCCGAGGAACAGGGGCCAATTCCCGCACCCCTTTGCCAAGCGGGGCAGGCGGTCCTATCTGGACCTCATGACCGCCCCCTCCTCCGAGCGCGCGCTGGACTCGCTTCTCGGCGGCATCCCGCAGGTGGATGACGAGGGCGGTGAGGCCGTGCGCTATCCGGTGAGGGACTGGCATCCGGCGTATTGCGGCGACAGCCTGATGCGGATCGATGCCGAGGGGCGCTGGTATCATGAGGGGCGGCCTATCCCGCGCCCGGCACTGGTGCGGCTGTTCGCGCGGCTGCTGCGGCGCGAGGCGGACGGGCGGCATGTGCTGGTGACGCCCGCCGAGATGCTCGACATCGCGGTGGAAGATGCGCCGCTCGTTGCCATCGACGTGGAAACCAGCGGCGAGGGAGAAGAGCGCACGATCCGCCTGCGGATCGGGGCGACTGGCGACTGGTTTATGGCCGATGCGGCGCATCCCATCCGGGTGGAATCGGGGCCGCGGCCCTATATCGGCCTCGACGCCGGGCTGCGCGCGCGGATCGCGCGGCCGGTCTATTATCGCCTCGCCGAACTTGCCATTGAGGAAGGCCATGCGCCGGCCGGCCTCTGGTCCGGCGGCGT
Source organism: Sphingomonadales bacterium (assembly GCA_017304105.1). Classification (GTDB taxonomy): domain Bacteria; phylum Pseudomonadota; class Alphaproteobacteria; order Sphingomonadales; family Sphingomonadaceae; genus Sphingobium. Next base: position 3,991 of record JAFKLU010000069.1, on the reverse strand, counting down.
GTTCCACGCGCTGGAGGAAGCGGCATGAGCCTGCGCGCCCGCCTTGCCGCCGCGCTGGAACCGGCGCACGATCAGGAACAGGCGCAGGACGTGTTCCTCTACCAGAACCGCCCGATGCCGAGCGGCGCGTTCACGCCCGCCGCAGTGCTCATCGCGATCACCGACCGGCCCCGGCCGGGCATGATCCTGACGCAGCGCCATGCGGGCCTGCGCGCCCATGCCGGGCAGGTGGCCTTTCCGGGCGGGCGGCTCGACCCCGAGGATGCCGACGCGGTCGCGGCGGCGCTGCGCGAGGCCGAGGAGGAGATCGCCCTGCCGCGCCATGAGGTGGAGGTGATCGGCCGATCCGATCTCTTCCGCACCGGCACCGGTTTTTCCATCGAGCCGATCGTCGGCATCGTGCCGCCCGACCTGCCGCTCCACCCCGCCGAGGCGGAAGTGGACGCGATTTTCGAAGTGCCGTTCGATTTCCTGCTCGATCCGGCTAATCGCCGCTACCAGACGGTCGACTGGGAAGGCGGCAAGCGGAGCTACTATGAATATCTCTGGGAAGAACGGCGGATATGGGGCGTGACGGCGGCGATGCTGGTCAATCTCGCCCGGCGGATCGAGGCGGCCGACGCGCTGGTGCAGGCGCTGCGGCAGGAATGAGCGCGGCCCTTCCCGAGACGTTGCCGGCAGCGGACTGGCGCGCGCGCGAGGGGCTGGACCGGCTCTGCGCGGCGCTGGGTGCGGGCGAAGCGCGGTTCGTGGGCGGGGCGGTGCGCGACGGCCTGCTCGGCGTGGCGGTGAAGGATGTCGACATCGCCACCGTGCATATCCCCGAAGAGGTGGTGCGGCGGATCCGCGAGGCGGGCTTCAAGGCGGTGCCCACGGGCATTGCGCATGGCACGATCACAGCGGTGCTGGATGGCTGGCCGGTCGAGATCACGACGCTGCGCCGGGATGTCTCCACCGACGGGCGGCGCGCCACCGTGGCGTTCGGCACGGACTGGCGCGAGGATGCGGCACGGCGCGACTTCACGATGAACGCGCTCTATGCCGATCCGGCGAGCGGGGCGCTGCTCGATTATTTCGGCGGGCGCGAGGATCTGGCGGCGGGTCGGGTGCGCTTCATCGGTGATCCGCACGAGCGCATCGCCGAGGATCATCTGCGCATCCTGCGCTATTTTCGGTTCGTGGCGCGCTTCGGCGTGCTCGACCGCACGGCGCCGGACTATGCCGCCTGCGTAGAACGGGCGACCAGCCTCATGGCGCTCTCGCGCGAGCGCATTGCCGACGAGTTGCTGCGGCTGCTGGGGCTGCCGGACCCCGGCGATGTGGTCGCGGCGATGGTCGAGGACGGCGTGCTGCGATCGGTGCTGCCGGAGATTGGCGGCGAGGGCGTGGCGCGGATGCGGGCGCTGATCGTGGCGGAAGCCGGAGCCGGCATGGAGCCTGAGGGGCTGCGGCGGCTGGCGGCGTTGCTGCCACGTGATGGCGCGCTGGCCGAGCAGGTCGGCGCGCGGCTGCGCCTTTCGAACAAGGCGCGCTCCCGGCTGCACAAGGCGCTGACACCGGTCGAGGCCACGACGCCGCAGGCGCTCGCCTATCGCATCGGGCCGCAAAGCGCAGTCGACAAGATGCTGCTCGGCTATGCCTTTACGCGCGGCGACGTGGCGGCGATCGAGCACTGGGATGTGCCCAGGCTGCCGATCTCGGGCGGCGATCTCATCGCGATGGGGCTTTCCGCCGGACCGGAGGTGGCGAAGACGCTGCAGGCGGTGGAGAAGCAATGGGTCGCGGCGGGCTTCCCTCCGGCGGAAGCGACACGCGAGCTCGCTCAGATCATGGTCGCTTCGCTGCGGTCCAGCCAGTAGCGATAGGCTTCGAGCGGAGGCAGGGGCCGGGCGAAGAAATAGCCCTGACCGTAATGACAGCCCAGCGCCGCCAGCGCATCCGCCATCTCGCGCTTCTCGATGCCCTCGGCGGTGGTCTGCATGCCGAGCGCGCCGGCGAGGCTGACGATCGCTCGGATGAGCGCGATCTTGTCCTCGTCGCCGATCATGTCCGTCACGAAGCTGCGGTCGATCTTGAGCACGTCGATGGGCAGCGACTGGAGGCTCGCGAGATTGGAGAAGCCGGTGCCGAAATCGTCCATGGCCACGGTCACGTTCATCGCCTGCAGGGCGCCGAGCAGCTGGCGCGTCTTGTCCGGGTCCGCGATGAGCGCGCTCTCGGTCAGCTCGATGGTGAAGCGGCTGCCATCGATGCCGGCATAGCGTAACGCTTCCTCGACCGCGCGCGGCACATTGTCTCGCGCCATCTGCACGGGCGAGAGATTGACGTTCATCATGATCGGCAGCGGATGGCGGTTGCGGCGGTCCCAATCGGCCAGCGTCTGCGCCGTCTCGCACATCGCCCAGCGGCCGAGCGGCACGATGAGGCCCGATTCCTCGGCGACCGGAATGAACTCGGAGGGCGGAACCGTGCCGAGGATCGGTTCCTCCCAGCGAGCAAGTGCTTCAAAGCCCTTCACCGCGCCGGTCTGCAGATTGATGAGCGGCTGGAACACCATGTTGAGCGCGCCATTCTCGATCGCCTCGCGCAGGCGGTTTTCCACCGTGAAGCGCTTCAGCGCTTCCCGCAACACATGCGCGCGATAGACTTCGAGCGTGCCGGACTTCTTGGCGCGCTTGACCGCCGCCTGCGCCTGTCGGAGCAGATTCTCGACGTCCTCGTCCTCGTCCGACGCCAGCGCGCAGCCCAGCGCCACTTCGACATTGATGAGATAGGTGGAGAGCCGGATGGGCGATTCGAACGCCTTGCGCACGCGCTCTGCGATTTGCAGCACTTCGGAGAGGCCGTTGCCGACATGGGCGAAGATGGCGAACTCGTTGCCGCCGATCCGCGCGAGCACGTCGCCGGCGCGCAGCACGGATTTCACGCGGCGCGCGACGGTGATGATGAGCTCGTCGCCGGCCATGGCGCCCAGCGATTCGTTGATGCGGCTGAAACGGATGAGATCGAGGCCAATGATCGCGTAGCTGGTCTTGCCGAGCGTGTCCTTGCGCGTCTCGACCAGTCCTTCGATCTCCTCGACGAAGCCGATGCGGTTGGGCAGCGAGGTGAGGCTGTCCGTCAGCAGCTCCTTGCGCAGCGTACTCTCGGCCTTGCGCTCGCTGGTGCGATCGGTGGCGGTGAGCAGCAGCATGTCGTCCTGCCCGTCGTCGCCTTCAACCCAGGTGAGCGAGCAGCTGAACACGCGGGCGCCGAGCCGGCCCTGAAATTCGATCTCGAAACGGTCCGAGGTGCGGCGCGACTCGAACATGGCCCCAGCGCGCTCGCGCCAGTTGAAGTGACGGGAGGGGCGCCGATCGAGCGGCATGAGCGTACCGTCCAGGTCCTCGTCGAATCGGGCAAATTCTTCGTTGGTGCCGATGATCTCGACGGCGTCGGCGACTTGCCGCAGCACCGCTGCCGGATAGGGCAAGGCGCGCAAAAGTGACGAAAATCGGCGACTCGGGGTGCCCGGCAGGGACTCGAACAATTGCACGCGCCGAGCCGCCGGAGATGCCGCCATGGCCTCCGTCGAATCAGTCTCGTCGCGTTTTGCGCGGGCAGTCATGGGCCTGCGATAGGTGGCCCATGGTAAATTTACGCTAAAGCACGGATGATTCGATTGAAGTTTGTTGAGATCCCAATTGAAACGACTTTCAGTCGAAGCGATTGTCGCGGGGGAAGCCGTTGGGCGGCATGCGGCCCGCAGCGCCCCGGGCGGCGCGCCAGGGGAGGAGATCGGTCTCGGTGCGGGTGCGGCCGCTCTCGCCGCCCATCGCCCAGCTGAGCCCCTCGGCAAGGACGAGCGTGGTCGCGTCCGAGAGGCCGCCGTCCTTGTAGCGCTGCAGGGTCACGCCCTGCCCGCGCGTCATCTCCGGCAGCTCGGCGAGCGAGAAGATGACCAGCTTGCGATTCTCGCCGATCACCGCGACCGAATCGGCGCCGGGCGCTA
>JAFKLU010000068.1 GCA_017304105.1 Sphingomonadales bacterium | reverse complement strand
CGTTCGGCCTTCGCCTTGGCGTCGAGGTCCTCGCCGGTGGTCTGGTCCACCGCCCGCATCGACAGGCGGACCTTGACGCGCTCGTCGAAGCCGAGCAGTTTCACCTTCACCTTGTCGCCTTCCTTCACCACGTCCGTCACCTTCTGGACGCGGTTGGCGGCGAGCTGGCTGATATGGACGAGGCCGTCCTTTGCGCCGAAGAAGTTCACGAAGGCGCCGAACTCCATCGTCTTCACGACGGTGCCTTCGTAGATCTGGCCGACTTCCGGATCGGACGCGATCGACTTGATCCAGTTGATCGCCGCGCGGATCGATTCGCCGTTCGCCGACGCGATCTTCACGGTGCCGTCGTCCGAGATGTCGACCTTGGCGCCGGTCTTCTCGACGATCTCGCGGATCACCTTGCCGCCCGAGCCGATGACTTCGCGGATCTTGTCGACCGGGATGTTCATCACCTCGATGCGCGGCGCGTGCTCGCCGAGCTCGGCGCGCGCCGACGTGAGGGCCTTCGCCATCTCGCCGAGAATGTGCAGACGGCCGTCCTTCGCCTGGCGAAGCGCGACCCGCATGATCTCCTCGGTGATGCCCGCGATCTTGATGTCCATCTGCAGCGACGTGATGCCGTTCTCGGTGCCCGCCACCTTGAAGTCCATGTCGCCGAGATGGTCCTCGTCGCCGAGAATGTCGGAGAGCACCGAATAGCGATCGCCCTCGAGGATCAGACCCATCGCGATGCCGGCGGTCGGCCGGCGCAGCGGCACGCCCGCATCCATCAGCGCCAGCGAGGTGCCGCAGACGGTCGCCATCGAGGACGAGCCGTTCGACTCGGTGATCTCGGAGACGACGCGGAGCGTGTAGGGGAACTCGTGGTGCGGCGGCAGCATCGGATGGATCGCGCGCCACGCCAGCTTGCCGTGGCCGATCTCGCGGCGCTTGGTGCCGCCGAGGCGGCCCGTCTCGCCGACCGAGTAGGGCGGGAAGTTGTAGTGCAGCAGGAAGCTTTCCTTATAGGTGCCCTGCAGCGCGTCGATCCACTGCTCGTCCTCGCCGGTGCCGAGCGTGGCGACGACCAGCGCCTGCGTCTCGCCGCGCGTGAACAGCGCGGAGCCGTGCGCGCGGGGCAGCACGCCGACTTCCGAGATGATCGGACGCACGGTCGTGAGGTCGCGGCCGTCGATGCGCCGGCTGGTGTCGCGGATGTTCCAGCGGACGATCTTGGCTTCCAGCTCCTTGAACACGCCGCCGATGCGCAGCTTGTCGTAGGCCGGGGTCTGGCCCTCGGGGAAGTAGTGCGCCATCACCTTGGCCTTGGCGGCGTCGACGGCGTGGTGGCGCTGCATCTTGTCGGGGATCGCGTAGGCGCCGCGCAGGTCCGTCTCGACAATGCCGAGCATTTCGGCTTCGAGGGCGGCGTTGTCCACCACGGTGAGCGCGCGCGGCTCCTTCGCGGCCTTCTCGGCGAGCTGGATGATCGCGTCGACTACCTTGCGGCTCTCCTCATGCGCAAACAGCACCGCGCCGAGCATCACCTCTTCGGAAAGCTCCTTGGCCTCGGATTCGACCATCATCACGGCCGTGTCCGTCGCGGCGACGACGAGGTCGAGCTCGCCGGTCTTCACCTCCTCGAGGCTCGGATTGAGCTGATATTCGCCATCCTTGTAACCCACGCGCGCGGCGCCGATGGGGCCAAGGAACGGCACGCCCGAAATGGTCAGCGCCGCAGACGCCGCAACCATGGCGACGATATCCGGCTCCGTCTCGCCATCGAACGAAAGCACCTGAGCGATGACGTTGATCTCGTTATAAAACCCCTCAGGAAAGAGAGGCCTGACAGGCCGGTCGATGAGGCGGGAGACGAGCGTCTCCTTCTCGGTCGCACCGCGCTCGCGCTTGAAGAAGCCGCCCGGAATACGACCAGCGGCCGAGAATTTTTCCTGATAGTGGACGGTCAGGGGGAAGAAGTCCTGGCCTTCCTTCACCGACTTGGCGGCCGTGACGGCGCACAGCACGACGGTTTCGCCGTAGGTCGCGAGCACCGCGCCATCGGCCTGACGGGCAACGCGGCCCGTTTCGAGCTTGAGGGTTTTTCCGCCCCACTCGATTTCGACAGTCTTTACGTTGAACATTGGGTTTCCTTCCACCCGCGGCGCCCTATTGCGCGGCGGGGCTTGCAGTGCGGGCTAAGCCGGCCCGCGGCGGTTTGGGGCGTGATCCTTGCCCCTGTGACGCCCCCGCCGGATTGCGGGATTGCCCTGTTTGTCCGTTCCCGAGAAAATGCGGGAACCTTGCTCGGCGTTGCCGCCAACTCCCGCGAATGCGCCGGAGCCTGAATGCAGAAACGGCCCCGCGCGGGGGCCGTCCCACTTGTTTACTTGCGAAGGCCCAGCTTCGCGATGAGGGCATTGTAGCGCGCCCCATCCTTCTTCTTGAGATAATCGAGCAGCGAGCGCCGCTTGTTGACCAGCATCAGCAGGCCGCGACGGCTGTGGTTATCCTTGTGGTGATCCTTGAAATGCTCGGTGAGGTTCGAGATGCGCTCGGTGAGGATCGCGACCTGAACTTCCGGCGAACCCGTGTCGCCCGCATGCTGGGCGTTGTCTTCGATAAGCGCCTGCTTGCGCTCTGCAGTGATCGACATCGTGACTCCTTTCAAACTAAAGATTGAAGCCCCGCACGACCCGAATATCGGTGCCCAAAGCCTCCACCAGCGCCACGGGCGTTTCGCCCTCGGTCGCCAGCATGAGCCCCTGCATGCGAGGATCCCCGGCCAGCGTCCGGCCCTGTCTAAGGGCCATGGCCTGCTCGGGAGTGACGGAAAAAGCCGGGATGTCGTCCAGCCCTGCCGTCAATGGCAGCATATGCTGCGCAATGGCGCGCGCCCTAGCAGCTTCATGCAGAATGTCCAGCGAAATCGCCTGTTCCAGGGTGAACGGCCCGGCCTTGGTCCGGCGCAGCATGGTCACATGGCCGACCGTGCCGAGCGACAGGGCGATGTCCCGCGCGAGGCTGCGGATATAGGTTCCCTTGGAGACATGCGCGGTGAGGGTCGCCTCGTCCAGAGCCCCCTCCCCGTCATCCGTCCCAACGCGAACATGACGGATCTGGAGGGCATGGATGGTCACCGCCCGCAGCTTCATCTCCACATGCTCGCCCGCCCGCGCCCGGTCATAGGCGCGCACGCCGTCGATCAGGATCGCGCTGTAAGCGGGCGGCGCCTGCTCGATCGGCCCAGTGAAGCGCGGCAGTACGGCCTCGATCTGCGCCAGGGTCGGCCGGGCGTCGGACGTCGCGATCACCGCACCCTCCAGATCGAGCGTATCGGTCTGCGCGCCGAAGCGGATGGTGAAATCGTAGATCTTGTCGCTGTCGAGCATCCGCCCGGCAAGCTTGGTCGCCTCGCCGACCGCGACCGGCAGCACGCCCTGCGCCAGCGGATCGAGCGTCCCGCCATGGCCGACCTTCGCCTTGCCGTGCCCGGCCTCCCGCAACGCGCGCTTGACGGCGCTCACCGCCTGGGTCGACCCCATGCCGACCGGCTTGTCGAGGATGAGCCAGCCGTGCAGCGGCGCTTTGGGAAGATCGGGGGCAGCCATGGCCCGCGTCCATAGCCGCGTCTTTCCCGTCTGTCAGGCCCGCCTGTTCGGGCGTGGAGCGCCAGCCGCCTAACCCTGCTTTCTGGGCCGGGACGGCGGCGGCGTGCTCTCCACCAGCGACTTGAGCGGATAGCGCGTGCCCGCGACCACAACCGCGCCGAACCGGTCGAGCCGGTCGACGCCCTTGGTCTCGAAGCCGATGGCGGTCGCATAGGGCAAATCAGGCGAGGGCGTGGCCAGCGTCGCCAGAAACCATTTGCCGCGGCTGTCCTGAATGTAGATCTTGTCGTCGCCGGAAACCTGCCAGTCCCGCACGCCACCGCGATTGACGAACGGGATGGAGGCCTCGCTCTTCGCCGCGCCGGCTTCCTCGGCCTGCACAGCCTGCTCTGCGGCGTGAAGGCCACCGCTGACGGTGAAGCCGACCGCCGCCAGGGCGAAGGCAAAGACGAAACGATCGAACTGGCTCATCTTCTGCCTCCTGTCCGTGCGGCTCTGTGCTCCATCGTGCTAGCAGGCCATGTCTGAAGCCGCCATGAACCAATTCGCGCAAACCGACTCATCGCCGCAAGCGCGCCATGAAGTGCTTGCGGCACAGCGCCACATAGCGATCATTGCCGCCGATCGCGGTCTGGTCCCCCTCCCGCACGGCTTGCCCCTGCTCGTCAATGCGCAGGTTCATGGTCGCCTTGGCGCCGCATTCGCAGATCGCCTTCAGTTCCGCCAGCATGTCCGCCAGGCCGAGCAACGCCGCCGATCCCTCGAACAAATTGCCCTGAAAATCGGTGCGCAAGCCATAGCAGATCACCGGCACGCCCAGATCATCGCAGACCCGCGCCAGTGCCAGCACCTGCTCGCGCATCAGGAATTGCGCCTCGTCGACCATGACGCAGGCAAGCGGCCCCTCGTCGACACGCGCCGCGATGGCCGCGAACATGTCCGTATCCGACTCGAATATCCGCGCCGTCTCGGCAAGGCCGATGCGCGAGCTGATCCACCCCGGCCGCCCGCGATCATCGACGCCGGCGGTCCACAGCATCGTCGCCATGCCGCGCTCGCGATAATTGAAGTCGGCCTGCAGCAGCGTGCTCGATTTGCCGGCGTTCATGGAGGCATAATAGAAATAGAGCTTGGCCATCGCGCCCCTATAGCCGCGCAGATTGCCCGCCCGCTATATCAGGGACATGTGCGGGCGCATATTTCTCGTCACCCGCCCCGCCATCATTCCGGCCAGGCCAGACCGATCGCATGGGCGCGCACCGCCACCGGCCAACCGCCCGCCAGCGCTTCGAAACGCGCCCGGTCATCCGCATAGAGCGCGCGAATCGCTTCCTCGAAATTCTCCCGATCGCCCGCAATGGCCGACAGGAACCGATAGGCCGCGTCGCGTCCCGCCGCCTGACCGCCGTCCGCCCGCATCGCATCCTCGACGAGGCGACGCAGGGCGGATGACGCCCCGCCTCGTTGCTTGCCAAGCCAATCCCAATGGCGTGGCAGCAAGGTGACTTCGCGCGGGACCACGCCCAGCCTGGGCCGGCCGGGACCGCGCGGGGGGTCCTCCGGCACGGGTTCGTCCCGCAGATCGAAATCGACCTGCGCGCCCGTGCTGTCGTCGAACACCAGCAGGTCGGACGCACGCGGCATCGCATCGAGCGCGCGCAGCGTCTCCACGATATGCGCGCGCGATCCCGTCGCGATCCACAGGTCATTGGCGAAAGCGGTATAGCTCGTCATGAGCGTCTCCTTCTCTGGAGCACTCTATTAAACCCGGACAATATCCGTGTCAATATACCCGGATTTTATTCCTCGTCCGCACTCAGATCGCGCGCCACCTGGGGCGAGCGCAGAATGGCATCGATGTGACTGCCTTCCTCGAAGCTTTCGTCACCCAGGAACTTGAGCTTGGCCGCGAACTTCATCTTGATCCGCCGCGCCACCTCGCGCTGCAGATAGGCGGTGTTGGTGCGCAGCGCCTTCAGCACAGCCTCCTCGTCCTTGCCGAGCAGCGGCTTCACGAACACCGTCGCATGCTTGAGGTCCGGCGACATGCGCACTTCCGTCACGCTTACAAGATGATTGGCGAGCACGTCGTCATGCACGTCGCCGCGCTGGAGGATGTCGGCCAGCACATGGCGCACGGCCTCGCCCACGCGAAGCAGGCGGACGGACGGCCCGGCGGGAGGATCATTGCGTTGCATAGAGTCCCCATTTAGGCGCCTGAGCCGCAGATTGCGAGCCTTAGCGTGCGAATGCCCCGGCTGCCGACGACGCCCTGTCCGCAGCGTCAGAAAAGAGGCCGTCCACGCCCGCCTTGAAGAAGGCGATATATTCAGCCTGATCGTCGCCATAAGCGGCGGGATCGGCGCCGCTGCGCAGCCCCGGCGGCAGGAAGTTGTTCTCCGGCCGAAAAGTATAGGGATGGACGGTGAGCCCCGCCGCATGCGCATCCCTCACCAGCGCACTCGCCGTGCCGAGTTTCCCGCCAACCACGGGGATGACGCGGCCCTTGTCCGGCCCGATGCCGCTCGCATAGCCGGCGACGAACCTCAGCCCCTCCGGCGTCGCAAGATCATCATAGGTCCGCGCGTCGCCGCTCAGCACGAAGTCATAGGGCTTGCCGGAACCGCCATAGAGCTGCACCAGCTTCACCTTGGTGAGCCCCCGCAGCCGCCGCAGATTACCGACCTCGAAGCTCTGGATATAGACCGGCGCGTCGGCACGGTCATGGCCATTGGCCTTGAGGATGGCCACCAGCCGCTCCTCCAGCGGCAGGCCGATGCTCCGGTGGTAGCTGGGATGCTTCGTCTCGGGATAGATGCCGATCGTCCGCCCGGTGGCGCCCGATTGCGCCCTGGCGAGATCGATCACTTCCTGAAGCGTCGGTATCTCATGGTCGCCGTTCTTGGCCGCGCTGGCCGGACGCAGCGCCGGCAGCCGCTCCCGCGCGCGGAGGGTCTTGATCTCTGCGAGCGTGAAATCCTCGGCGAACCAGCCGGTCAGCTTTTGGCCGTCGAGCATCACCGTCTTCTTGCGGCTCGCATATTCGGGATGGCTGGCCACGTCCGTCGAATCCGCGCCGGCAAAGTCCGCATCCTCGCCGCCAAGATAGGGCTCGTGCCGGGCGATCAGCGCGCCATCCTTGGTCGAGACCAGATCGGGCTCGATATAATCAGCGCCCCGCGCGATCGCCTGCCGATAGGATTCCAGCGTGTGCTCGGGTGCATAAGCGGGCGCCCCGCGATGCCCGATGATGATCGGCCTTGCGAGCGCGGACGCGGTCATGAGCGAGGCGAGCGCCAGCAGGGCGAAATGGCGGAACATGCAACGGCTCCCCGAGACGAACGGACCAGATGTCCGCCGCCTAGAATCTGTCCTGATCCGATGGAAGCGCACTTTTCCTTCGCTCGACACGAACGGGATTGGGTTTGCTTCAATCCGATCAGGACAAACTCTAGATCACGCATGATGACGGTCTCGTGACGCACGCCGGCCTACCGTGTCGCCATCGCCTCGATGAGCCGCTTGGGTAAGACATTCTACCGGCCGCAAGCCTCCAGCGCTGCCTTGAGATCGGCCATCCTCACCTCATTACCGCCCACGTTCACGCTGGAGAGAAGAGCGACATGGCGCGGCATCGGCGGCTCCCAAAACAGGTTCGGCGGCGCAGCCTAGCAAGGCCGCGCCGCCGAATCCACGTAGCTTCTTCCGTCGCGACCGGGGCCGCGCGACGCCTTACAGCGTCCGCGCCCGCTCCTCGACCTCGAACAGCTCCAGCGTATCGCCGGCCTTGATGTCGTTCGTGTCCTGCAACACCACGCCGCACTCCGTGCCGGCGCGCACTTCCGACACGTCGTCCTTGAACCGCCGCAGCGAGGCGATGGTCGTGCGGGAGACGATGACGTCGTCGCGGGTGAGACGTGCGCTGAGGCCCTTGCGGATAACGCCGTCGAGCACGAGCAGACCGGCTGCCTTGTCCTTCTTGCCGGCCGGGAAGACCTGCAGGATCTCGGCGCGGCCGACGATCGTCTCGATGCGCTCCGGCGCGAGCTGGCCGGCCATCTCGTTCTTCACTTCCTCGATGAGGTCGTAAATCACGTCATAGTAACGCAGCGACACCTTGTCCCGCTCCGCCAGGGCGCGGGCCTTGGCGTTGGGGCGGACGTTGAAGCCGATCAGCGGTGCGCGCGAGGCTGCCGCGAGCGTCACGTCGCTCTCGGTGATCGCGCCGACACCCGAGTGCAGCACGCGGACCTTGATCTCGTCCGTGGATGCACGGGTGAGCGAGCCCACGATCGCCTCGACCGTGCCCTGCACATCGCCCTTGATCACCACCGGATACTCGATCTGCGTGGTGTTGAGCGCCGAGAACATATGCTCGAAGCTGGTCGGTGCGGAGGTCGTGCGCTTGCGGGTGGCAAGCTCGGCACGATAGCTCGCGACCTCGCGGGCGCGTGCCTCGTTCTCCACGACCGACAGCTGATCGCCCGCCATCGGCACGCCGGAGAGACCCAGAACCTCGACCGGGGTCGAGGGACCGGCTTCCTTCACCTGCTGGCCCTTGTCGTTGACCATGGCGCGGACCTTGCCGCTCTGCTCGCCGACGACGAAGATGTCGCCCACGCGCAGCGTGCCACGGCCGACGAGGATCGTCGCGACGGCACCGCGGCCCTTGTCGAGCTGGGCTTCCACGACCGTGCCTTCTGCGGCGCGGTCCGGATTGGCCTTGAGGTCCAGCAGTTCGGCCTGCAGCAGGATCTTGTCGATGAGGTCATCAAGGCCGATCTTCTTGAGCGCGGAGACTTCCACGTCCTGCGTCTCGCCACCCATGTCTTCCACGACGATCTCGTGCTCGAGCAGGCGCTCGCGGATCCGCTGCGGGTTGGCTTCCGGCTTGTCCACCTTGTTGATGGCGACGATCATCGGAACGCCTGCCGCCTTGGTGTGGTTGATCGCCTCGATGGTCTGCGGCATCAGCCCGTCATCGGCCGCGACCACCAGGATCACGATGTCGGTGACGTTCGCACCGCGGGCGCGCATCTCGGTGAACGCCTCGTGGCCGGGCGTATCCAGGAAGGTGATGGTATCGCCGCCCTTGGTCTTCACCTGATAGGCGCCGATATGCTGCGTGATGCCGCCAGCCTCGCCGGCAACCACATCGGTGCCGCGCAGGGCATCGAGCAGGCTGGTCTTGCCGTGGTCGACATGGCCCATGATCGTGACGACCGGCGGGCGCGGCTTGAGCGTCTCGGGCGCGTCCACGTCCGCTGCCGTGTCGATCTCGACGTCGCTTTCCGACACGCGCTGGATGCGGTGGCCGAATTCCTCGACGAGCAGCTCGGCCGTATCCTGATCGATCACGTCGTTGATGGTAACCGGCGTGCCCATCTTGAACAGCGCCTTCACCAGGTCGGCGCCCTTCTCGGCCATGCGGTTGGCAAGCTCGCCGACGGTGATGCCCTCGGGCACCACGACATCGCGCGACTGCTTCTCGCGCGGCTGGGACATGCCAGACGAATGCGAACGACGCTCCTTCTCACGCGCACGGCGCAGCGCCGCCAGCGAGCGGGCGCGCGCGCTGTCGTCATCGGCAAGCGCGCGATTGACGGTCAGCTTGCCGGACTGGCGACGATCGTCGGCCGTGCCGGGGCTGCGCTTCGTGCGGTCCGGCTTGGGCGGCTCGGGGCGCTTGACCTGCGGAACCGGCGTGAAGCGGCGGGGCGCAGGACGCTCCTCCTCGGCAGGCTTGGCAGCCGGTGCCTTCTCCGCGCTGGGCGCTTGAGGTGCGGCTGCAGCCGGGGCTGCGGCTGCCGGCTGGGACTCGGCCTGGGCCGGAGCGGCGGCGGCGGCCGCCTCTTGCTCGGCCTTGCGCTGGCGCTCCTTCTCGGCCTCTTCCTCGGCGCGGCGATTTTCCTCGGCGCGGCGCTTCTCGTCCTCGCTGGCGGCGAGCTTGTCCGCCTCCTCGCGGCGGCGCGCTTCCTCCAGCGCGGCCATGCGCGCTTCCTCGGCCTCGCGCAGCAGCTTGGCCTGCAATTCCTGGCGGGTCAGCAGGCTGTCAGTAGCCGAGGCGCGCGGCGGGGGCGGCGCGACGACTGGGCGCGGTGCCTGCTGGACGGGCGGCGGCGGGGGCGGTGCGGCGGCGGGCTCGGGCGCGCGCGGCGCCTCGACCTCACCGGGGCGGCCGATGACGCGACGGCGCTTGACCTCGACCACGACCGTATTCTTGCGGCCATGGCTGAAGCTCTGCTGCACCTGGCCGGCCTCGACCGTCCGCTTGAGACCAAGCGGCTTGCGGCCCAGAGTCGGCTTGTCTTCGTTATTGTCACTCATCGACGCACTTATACCCTTCATCTTCCGTATCGGGCCGGCTCATCGCACCGGCGCGAAATCGTTCGTCCTCATGCTGTGCCCAAAGGCACGCGATCGGCCGAACCGGAGTCCGGCGCCGCGTTAGCGCATCCCAAATAGCTTTGCCAGCGGCCGAGCAGGCTCGCGATGCGGTCCGCTGCGAGAGCGTCCGTCACCGCGACATGGACGACGTTGTTACGACCCAATGCCATAGATAGGGCCTCGCGGTCCACCGGCAAGCGTTGCCCGCCAAACTCTTCGCCTTCACGCCCCTCGCCCACGCGCCATGCCTGATCGAGCTTGCGGGCCCCGTCCGCGCCGGCATCCTGCGCATGGAGCAGCAGATGCACGCCGCCACGCCGCGCCGCGACGTCGATCTTCTCGAAGCCGGTGACGAGCTTGGAAGCCTTCGCCTCCAGCCCGAGGCGGGCAAGCAGATCAGCCCGCAGCGCCTCGTCGATCCGCGCTGGCAGATCCTCCGGCACGGTAAGCGGCGCGCCCTTGAACGCCCGTGCCAGCGCGCCTCTGAACTTGCCCTTTACGAGGGCCTGCTCGAGCTCCGCGCGCGAAACGCCGATCCAGGCGCCCCGCCCCGGTGCGCGTGCCCGCACGTCCGGCAGCACGTTGCCATCCGGCGAGATGGCGAGGCGGATCAGATTGGCCGGGTCGGCATGTTCGCCGGACAGGATGCAGCGGCGTTCGCTCATGCGCGCGCCTCCGCGACCGAAGCCGAAGGCACACCGCCCCGATCGTGTCGAGCGAAGTCGAGACACGCGAGCGCCGTCCGCCCGTGTCCAGACCATGCTCGACACGAACGGGAAGTTAGTCCTGAGGAAGCTGTCAGCCTCTCATTGGGAGGAAACCGCAACATCTGCGACCTCCCTTGTCGGCGCTGAGCGCTCGGAGACGAGCAAGCCGCCGACGCCCCAGTCGTCCGGCGAGACGTCCTGGATGACGACGAAGCATTGCTCCGGCTTTTTACCGAGCCGGTCGACGAGCGAGCGGGTGACGTCGGCGACGATTGCCGCCTTCTGCTCCCGCGACGCGCCCTCGATCAGCTCGATTTTCACATAAGGCATCAGGCACCCTCGCTTTCCGAAGTCTCTTCGTCGGCGAACCAGTGCGCGCGCGCGGCCATGATGATCTCGTTGCCCTGCTCTTCGCTCAGGCCATATTGCGCCAGAATGCCGCCCTTGTCCTCCGGCGCATCGCGGCGACGGCGCGGATCGGTGCGCTTCTTGGCGACCAGCTCGTCCGTGGCAAGGTCGGCAAGGTCGTCGAGCGTCTTGATGCCCGCCTTGCCGAGCGTGACCAGCATCGCTTCAGTGAGGTGCGGCATCTCGGCGAGCGAGTCCTCCACACCGAGCGTGCGGCGCTCCTCGCGCGCGGCGGCCTCACGGCGCTCCAGCGCCTCGGTGGCGCGGCTCTGCAGCTCCTGCGCCAGCTCATCGTCGAAGCCCTCGATCGAGGCCAGCTCGTCGATGCTGACATAGGCCACTTCTTCCAGCTCGGTGAAGCCCTCGGCCACCAGCAGCTGGGAGAGCGTCTCGTCCACGTCCAGCTCGTTCTGGAACATCTCGGAGCGCTGGATGAACTCGCGCTGGCGCTTCTCGCTGGCGTCAGCCTCGGTCATGATGTCAATCGCCTTGCCGGTCAGCTGGCTGGCGAGGCGGACATTCTGGCCGCGACGACCGATGGCGAGCGACAACTGATCGTCGGGGACGACCACCTCGATGCGCTCTTCTTCCTCGTCGATGACGACGCGGCTGACGGTCGCCGGCTGGAGCGCGTTGACGACGAAGGTCGCCGTGTCCTCGCTCCACGGGATGATGTCGATCTTCTCGCCCTGCATCTCCTGGACCACCGCCTGCACGCGGCTGCCCTTCATGCCGACGCAGGCGCCGACCGGATCGATGCTGCTGTCGCGCGAGATGACGCCGATCTTGGCGCGCGAGCCCGGATCGCGGGCGGCGGCCATGATCGTGATGATGCCGTCGTAGATCTCGGGCACTTCCTGCGCGAACAGCTTTTTCATGAATTCGGGATGCGCGCGGCTGAGGAAGATCTGCGGACCGCGGTTCTCGCGGCGCACATTGAGGATCAGCGCACGGACGCGATCGCCGACGCGAACGACTTCGCGGGGGATCTGCTGGTCGCGGCGGATCACGCCCTCGGCGCGGCCGAGGTTCACGACGACATGACCGAACTCGACCGACTTGACGACGCCGGTGATGATCTCGCCCGCGCGGTCCTTGAACTCCTCATACTGGCGCTCGCGCTCGGCATCGCGCACCTTCTGGAAGATCACCTGCTTGGCGCTCTGCGCGTCGATGCGGCCCAGATCGACCGGCGGCAGCGGATCGACGATGAAGTCGCCGACGACGGAGCCCGGCTGCAGCTTCTGCGCGGCCTTGAGGTCAACCTGCTTGAAATAGTCCTCGACCACCTCGACGACTTCCACGACGCGCCACAGGCGCAGGTCGCCCGTGTCGGGATCGAGCTTGGCGCGAATGTCGTTTTCCGCACCGTAGCGGGCCCGCGCCGAGCGCTGAATGGCGTCTTCCATGGCCTCGATGACGATCGCCTTGTCGATCATCTTCTCCGAGGCGACCGAATTGGCGATCGCGATCAGCTCTGCCTTGTTGGCGGAAATGGCGTTGGCCATGGAGTTAGTCTTCCTGTTCCTGGGTGACGATTTCGTCCGCGCCCTCGGTGGAGAGTGGGACCGTAGCAGAAATGAGCGCGTCCGTCAGTATAAGCTTGGCGCTGGCGACATTGGAAAAGTCGGTAATGATGCGGCCGGACTTGGGATCGTCGAGCAGCACCTGACCGCCTTCGACGCCCGCGAGCACGGCCTTCACCTGCTTGCGCCCGCCCTCGATCGGCTCGGCGAAATGCACGCGCGCCTCATGGCCCGTCCAGTCGGCAAAGTCCTTGAGTCGGGTCAGCGGCCGGTCGATGCCCGGCGAGCTTACCTCCAGCCGATAAGCGTCCTCGATCGGGTCCTGCCCGGCGGCTTCCATCTCGTCCAGCCGGTCGGAGACGCGGCGGGAAAGGACCGCGCAGTCGTCAATGGTGAGCTGGCGCGTGTCCGGCCGCTCCGCCATGATCTGGAGGGTCTGGTCCTCACCCTTGCCAAACAGCGACACACGCACGAGATCGAAGCCGAGCGCCTTCGCCTCGGTCTCAATCATCGCAGTGAGCGCAGCCATGTCCGCCATCGGGCCTCCGAAAATCCATGCAGCTTCGTCGCCGGCTCCTCTTCGGAGCAGGCCCCAACAGTCTCGCGATGTCAGGAAAGCAAGGTGCATATAGGGGCAGTCGCAGCCGAAGGCAAGCACAGCCTCGCTATCCACAAGCGGCGGTGGAGGTGCGTGCGAAGTTCCCCCGATCCCCTACCCCGGATTGATTTTCCGGCGGAGCACCGGCCGGTTGTGCATCTTCCATCATGGGCACCAGTCTTCCTACTTTCGCAGGAGCACAGGTCGGAACGAAGGGGGAGAAACAACATCATGACCGCGCGCCCGATCGCCCTCACCTGCACCCTCGCCCTCACGATCCTGCCCCTCGCCGCCGCTCCGGGACAAGGCCCCACCCCGCCCGCCCGGCCAACCGCCGCTTCCGATCTTCCCTTCACCGTCACC
>JAFKLU010000067.1 GCA_017304105.1 Sphingomonadales bacterium | reverse complement strand
CTGCTGCGGCTGCAGCAGGCCTATCAGGCCTGTGCCCGGATCATCCAGGTCGCGAAAGAAGTCATGGACTCGCTTTTCTCGGTCGTCTGACAATTTGAGCTAACGGATATCAAGCCATGGTTTTCATCACGACCCAGTCCCTCAATGCCGAGATTGCCCGCCAGCAGCGCATGGCGAAGGAAATTGCGAACGAGCAGGGCAAGATCTCGACCGGGCACAAGATCAACGTGGCCTCGGACAACCCGCAGGACTGGGTGCAGATCTCGCTCGTTGGCCGGCAGCAGTCGATCAACACCGCGTGGAAGGACAATCTGACCTTCGCGGACTCCCGCGCGGCGAAGGCGAGCGCCAATCTGGGCGACATCAACAGCCTGATGACGCGCGTCACCGACTTGCTCGTGACCTCTACGTCGACCGCACAGGGCTCACCGGGGCGCGAGGCTGTCGCACAGGAGCTTGAGGGCATTCGCCAGACGATCAACGATCTGCTGAACCAGACCGACTATCAGGGCCAACCGGTTTTCGACGTGACCAATACGGTCAACGTGCCGGTGGGCGCGGGCCTCTCCGTCGAGGCGGTGCCGACGCGCGAGAGCATCGCCAACAACGCCGTGGGCAGTCGCTCGCTCGACCAGGTGCTGGCGGATGCGATCACCGCGGTGCGCACGGGCACTGACGAGGAGCGCGGCGCTGCGCTCAACGACGCGCGCAAGGCGCTCGACCATGTCATCGTGCAGCAATCCGTGCAGGGCGTGCGGTCCCAGCGCCTGGAAGACATCAGCGACAGGCTGACAGATTCCGCGCTGGCGCTCACTGAGCGGCGCTCCACGCTGGAGGATACCGAGCTCACCGAGACGATCACCAAGCTCCAGCAGAAGTTGATGACCCTGGAGGCGGCGCAGAGCGCCTTCGCCAGGATCAGTCGCCAGTCGCTGTTCGACCTGATCCGCTGATTCCCCGCCTTCGGGCGCTTTTCCGGCCGCGCTTCGCACCCCCGCGAGGCGCGGATCGCCGGTTTTCGGATCCGCCCGCGCCGCAGCCCTGACGAATTTAAAATCACGATAACTCTGAGCCTAAACCCTGTTTCAGTCGAGCCGTTCTAGAGAGTGGGTCACGCAACCGGTCAGGCCCGATCGGCACACAGCCAACAAGCGCGAGGAACTAATGTTCGCAGGTATAGGTCTCGTCGTTCTGCTCGCCATGGTCTTCGGCGGGTTCATCATCACTGGCGGTGACATCGGGCCTGTCCTGCACGCGCTCCCGCACGAAATGCTCATCATCGGCGGCGCGGCGGTCGGCGCGCTCATCATCGGCAATTCGGGCGCGGACCTGAAGGCGCTGATGGGCGGCCTCATGAAAGTGTTCAAAGGCCCCAAATACAAGAAGCAGGACTATCTCGACTGCATCTTCCTCGTCAGCAAGCTGATGAAAACGCTGCGCGTGGAAGGGCCCGTGGCGCTGGAGCCGCACATCGAGGACCCCAAGAGCTCGTCGATCTTCGCCGAATATCCCAAGCTGATGACCGACAGCGCGCTCGTCCACCTGATCTGCGATACGCTGCGTCTGGTGGTCGTCTCCTCCGGCACGCTCGATCCGCACGCGGTCGAGGACGTCATGGACAACAGCCTCAAGACGCATCACCACGAGGCGGTCCGTCCCGCCGATAACCTCCAGGGGCTGGCGGATGCGCTCCCGGCGCTGGGCATCGTCGCGGCCGTGCTCGGCGTGGTCAAGACCATGGGCTCGATCGACAAGCCGCCGGAAATTCTGGGCGGCATGATCGGCTCGGCGCTCGTCGGCACCTTCCTGGGCGTGTTGCTCGCTTATGGCATGGTCGGCCCCTTCGCCAACCGCGCCCGTCAGGTGATCGAGGCCGACGCCTCCATCTACCAGGTGGTGAAGCAGATCATCATCGCTTCGCTCCACGGCCATCCGCAGCCGCTGGTCATCGAGGCCGCGCGATCGAACCTCAGCCATGCGAACCAGCCGGCCTTCGCCGAAGTGTTCGACGGGCTGCGCGGCAAGTAGTCAGATCAGGGCAGGGGACCAGCGACCATGGCACAGCCGCCGAAAAAGCGCGCGAACGAGCCTGAACCAAGGCCGATCATCGTCAAGAAGATCATCGCCGAGGCCCATGGCGGCCATCATGGCGGTGCCTGGAAGGTGGCCTATGCCGACTTCGTGACGGCGATGATGGCCTTCTTCCTGCTCATGTGGCTGCTCGGCGCGACCACAGAGAAGCAGCGCAAGGGCCTTGCCGATTATTTCACCCCCACGCTCGTCCAGATGAAGATGGACAGCGCCGGCTCCAGCGGCCTGTTCGGCGGCGACAGCCTCGTCAGCAAGGAGAATTATCCGACGACGGGCGGGCAGGGCAATCTCGCCATCACCATCCCGCGCGATGCCACCGGCACGCGCGACGTGGGCGGCGACCAGCTCAAGGATCGCGACCGGCAGAAGTTCGAGCAGCTCAAGAAGGTGCTTGAGCGGAAGATCGCGGAGAACAAGACGCTCAAGCGCCTGAGCAAGCAGGTCAAGTTCACCGAGACGCGCGAAGGGCTGCGTATCGATCTGGTGGACGAGGCGGACTTCGCGATGTTCGCGATGGGGACCAACCAGCTCCTGCCCGAAGCGCGCGAATTGCTGGCGAAGGTGGCTCAGGTTGCCGCGGGAGTGGACAATGACGTGATCGTGCGTGGCCACACGGACGGCCTGCCCTATGCGGCGGGACGCAACATGAACAACTGGATGCTCTCCTCTGGCCGCGCCGAGGCGACGCGTGAGGTGCTGGCGGCGAACGGCGTGAGCAATGACCGCTTCCTGCGCATCGAGGGCGTTGCGGACCGGGAGCCGTTCATCGCGCATGATCG
This sequence comes from Sphingomonadales bacterium, assembly GCA_017304105.1. GTDB lineage: Bacteria > Pseudomonadota > Alphaproteobacteria > Sphingomonadales > Sphingomonadaceae > Sphingobium. The sequence goes on along the minus strand of JAFKLU010000067.1, from coordinate 17,624 downwards.
CTATGATCCGCGCAATCGCCGCATGTCGGTGATCCTCGCCTGGAGCAAGGGGCTGGAGGGCCGCCTTGGCAAGCAGGGGCTGACGCAGGGAGGCGGGAGCGAAGAGGACATCGAGGCGCGCCGCCGCTCCATGCAGCGCGACGAACGCGTGGCGCTCGCCCGGGCTGAAGTGCGCAAGATTGACCTGGGTCGGACCGCGCTGCCGCACGATGCGAACGTCATCAACGCGAACGACGTCCCCAAGCGCAACGGGCAGACGCCGCCGGGCAAGACCGAGGCGACGGCGCGGCAGAAGAGCGGCTCTGGCGGGCACTGAGGCCCGCCGCCGCGCTCAGCCCCGGCGCATCTGGTTGAGCACCTCATAGGCCATCACAGCTCCGGCGACGGAGGCGTTCAGGCTGTCGGCGCGGCCCATCATCGGGATCTTGACGAGCAGATCGCAGGCGGCCTCGTAATCGGCGGGGAGGCCGCGGGCCTCGTTGCCGATGAGCAGGAAGGCCGGCGCCTGATAGCGCGGTTGCTGATAGTCGAAATCGGTATTGAGGCTGGTGCCGACGAGCTGGCCCGGCCCGGCGCGCAGCCAGGCGAGGAAATCCGCCCAGGACGCCTGCGCGAGCTTCTGTGTGAAGATGGCGCCCATCGAGGCGCGCACCGTCTCGACCGAGAAGGGATCGACGCAATCATCGACGAGGATGACGCCGCCCGCGCCGACCGCATCGCCAATGCGCAGCAGCGTGCCGAGATTGCCGGGATCGCGCATCGCCTGCGCCACGAACCAGATCGGCGCGGCGGCGCGATCCAGAGCGGGGAGGGGCGTCAGCCGGTCGCGATAGACGCCGACAACGGCCTGCGCATTGTCCTTGCCCGACATCTTGCCGAGGATATCGGGGCTGGTGAGGATCACGTCGCCGCCGGCGGCCTCCACTTGGGCCATGAGTTGTTCGGCGAGCGGATGCGGCCGTGCGCCGCTGGCGAGGAACAGCATTTCAGGCAGCACGCCCTGATCGCGCGCCTCGGTGAGGATGCGCAGCCCCTCGGCGAGGAACAGACCCTCGCGCTTGCGCAGCTTCTTCTCGCGCAGGCCGCGCACGCGCTTGACGAGCGGATTGGAGAAGCCGGTGATCTCGCGGGGCATGGCGCGATCCTCTAAAACGCTGTTGCCGGTCGTGTCGGGCGTTGGTCAGGACGCGAACGGGCGGTTGGGGCGAAGGGGCGGACGGCTATTCCTCGCCGAAGCGGTCCTCGACCAGCTCGGTGATCGCGTTCAGGGCCTCCTCGGCGCCTTCACCGTTGGCGGAGATGACGATCTCGTCGCCCATGGCGGCGCCGAGCATCATGAGGCCCATGATGGACGTACCGACCACCTCGTTCGAATCATAGCCGACCTTGCGCACCGTGATCGTCGCCTTGAGGCTGCTCGCGAGGGTCACGAACTTGGCGCTCGCGCGGGCGTGGAGGCCCCGCTTGTTCTCTATGCGGACGGTGCGGCTGAGGAGGGTGGCCTCGCTCAAGGGGCGTCTCCGAGCAGCTCGGAGGCGACGCTGATATATTTCTTGCCGGCCTCGCGCGCGGCGGCGACGGCCTGGGTGACGCTCATCGTCCGGCGGGCGCTCTCAAGGCGGATCAGCATCGGCAGGTTGATGCCCGCGATCACCTCGACCCGCCCGGCATCGAGCAGCGAAATGGCGAGATTGGAGGGCGTGCCGCCGAACAGATCGGTCAGCAGGATCACGCCCGATCCGTCATTCACACGTTCGACCGCCGCCGCGATATCCGCGCGGCGCGCCTCCATGTCATCGTCCGGCCCGATGCAGACCGTCTCGATCGCTTCCTGCGGCCCGACGACATGCTCCATGGCAATCCGAAACTCGGTCGCCAGACCGCCGTGAGTGACCAGCACCAATCCAATCATGATGGCTAAACGACCCGCCCTTCATTGCCTTGTTCGCCCCGGCGCCGGTTCTCATAGGCGTCTAGTTGCGCAGATTCCAGATTGCGGTGCGCAACCGTGGGCGAAAAGCCCGCGAGGCGCAAGCGCCGAGCGATTTCCTCGGTCACGCACACGGACCTGTGTCGCCCGCCCGTACAGCCGAATGCCACGGTGACATAGGCTTTGCCGTCCTCGCTGTAGCGGGGAAGCACGGTTTTAAGCAATTCCTCGATCTGGCCGACCGCCTTCTCGAACAGCGCATCGTCCATCACATAGGCACGCACGGGCTCATCGAGGCCGGTCATGTCGCGCAGCGATTCGTCCCAATATGGGTTACGCAGGAAGCGCATGTCGAACATGAGATCGGCATTGCGGGGCACGCCGCGCGAGAAACCGAAGCTGAGCAGGGTGAGGGTCGATTCGAAGCTGTCGGCGAACCGCTGCCGGATCGCCTGCTGGAGACCGTTGCTGGCAAGCTCGCTGCTGTCGATCACATGTTCCGCTGCGCGCCGCAGCGGTTCCAGCAGCTCGCGCTCGCGGGCGATGCCATCCGCCGCCGGGCGATCCAGCGCGAGGGGATGGCGGCGCCTCGTCTCGGCGAACCGGCGCTCCAGCACCGAGTCCGAGCAATCCAGGAACAGCATCTCGACATGATAGCCGGGCCGCTTGCGCAGGGAGGTGATGACGGAAAGAATGGTATCGGCAGCGAAGCCGCGCGTGCGGCTGTCAATGCCGATTGCGAGCGGGCGCTCGTCGCTCTCGGCATGACCTTCCGGCGCGGGCGCCGCGAGCAGCCGGTCGAGCAGGATCAGCGGCAGATGATTATCCACCGTCTCCCAGCCGGCATCATCCAACGACTTGAGGCTGGTCGACTTGCCGGCACCGGAGAGGCCGGTGACGATCAGGATCGACTTGGTCGCATCCCGGCGCGCGGCGTCGATCACGGCTCGCCTCCTCCGCTGAGGATGCGGCGGAGCACCCACTCGGCCTTGATCGGCGCGGAAGGCTCCTTGCCCGCCAGCGCGACGAGCGGCAGGGCGATGCCAGCAAGCATGAAAGTGGGGGTCGTCTCCGGCATGCGGGCGGGGCTGTCTTCCAGTGTGATGGCGAGGGCGGCCGGCACATCCTCGATATGAGCGATGTCGACAATGCCCAGATGGCGGATTTCCATCTTGCCTGCAATATTCGGCGGGGCGCTCAGCAGCAATGTCCCGTTCAGGGGCGTGACGGCCGTATAGTCGTCGCTGATGAGCGAGGCGCCGCGGTCGATGAGACGGAGCGCAAGGTCGGACTTGCCGGCGCCGCTCGGCCCCATGATGAGCAGGCCGCGCCCGTCTATGGCGACGCTGGTGGCGTGGATGGTCTGGCGGTTGCTTTCAGGCATGAGTCACGCGGCGATGGGTGGGAAAGCGCGCGGCAGGGTGAACACGAAACGCGCGCCACCGCGCCCGTCCGGTCGATCCTCGACCCAGAGGGCGCCATGATGGCCGTCCAGAATGGTGCGCGCGATGGCGAGGCCGAGGCCGCTATGCTTGCCGAAACCGTCGCGCTCAGGCCGAACGCTGTGGAAGCGGCGGAAGATCGCCTCGCGCTCCTCTGCGGGCACGCCTGGCCCATCATCCTCCACCGCGACGCGCACCCGGTCCTCCTCCGTATCCACGATGAGGCGCACGCGGCCCCCCTCCGGCGAGAAGGAGCGGGCATTGTCGACCAGATTTTCGACGACCCTTGCCAGCTTCTGCGGATCGCCCATCGCGAAGACGTGGCCACGGCCCGGTCCGGCATAGCTGACCTTGACGTTCGGCGCGCCCTCGCGCGGGGACTGGCTGCGGGCGATGCGGCCGATCATGCGGCCAAGGTCGATCAGCTCGAAAGGCGTGCGGGAGAGCTGCGCATCGATGCGCGAGGCCTCGGCGATGTCCGTGACGAGCCGGTCGAGCCGGCGCACGTCGTCCTGGGCGATGTCGAGCAGCCTGGCCTGGAGGGCGGGATCCTTGATCTGGCCGAGCCCTTCGAGCGCGGAGCGGAGCGAGGCGATGGGGTTCTTGAGCTCGTGGCTCACATCGGCGGCGAAGGCGTCGGCGCGCGCGGCCCAGCCGCACGCGGACGGCAGCGCGGGCGAGGCGGCGCAGCGGCAGCACGATGGTGCGGGCGAGGAAAAGGGAGAGCAGCACCGAGGCGAGGATCGCAGCGGCCAGCACGAGGCTGATGCGCAGCCGCTCGGCGCGCACGATCTCGGTAATGTCGCGGGCATTGACGGTGGCGAACAGCAATTCGCCGTTCGGCATGGGCCGCGCGGCGCTGAGGAAGGGCGTGCGGTCCGGCGCGAAGCGATAGGTTGCGGTGGGCGTGCGGTGCATGGCGGCCTGATGCGCCTCCGGCCAGGCGGCGAGCACATCCTCCGCCGGCTCGACCAGATAGGGCGGGGTGGTGGCGAAGGCGATCGTCTCGACCAGCCGATCGAGCACGCGCGCGAGCTGGATGTGGATCGGATCGCGGCGGGGATCGCGCAGATGATAGGTGGGCGGGGCGAGGGCGAAGCTGTCGACGATCTTGCGGCCGCCGCGCTCATAGATGCGCAGGCGCAGGCCCGTCGCCTGCGTAGTGCGCAGGATGAGTGCGTCGCGCTGTCGATCGGGCGCGCTTTCCAGCGCGGTCGCGATCAGCGCGGCCTCCCGGCCCAGCGTCATCAGCCGCCCGTCGATGAGCCGTGCCCGATAGCTGTCCAGATAGAAGAAGCCGCCTGCGAGGATGGCGAGCGCGAAGATGTTGACCGCGAGGATGCGCCGCGTGAGCGAGATGCGGGTGGTCCATTCGCCAGCGCCCGCATGCCGCTCCTCACTCCTCGCTGAAACGGTATCCGGCGCCATAGAGCGTGTCGATCGCGTTGAAGTCAGGCGCTACTTCGCGGAACTTGCGGCGCAGGCGCTTGATGTGGCTGTCGATGGTGCGATCATCGACATAGATGTCGTCCTGATAGGCGGCATCCATGAGCTGGTTGCGCGTCTTGACGATGCCGGGGCGCGCCGCGAGCGCCTCAAGGATCATGAACTCGGTGACGGTGAGTGCCACATCCTGCCCATCCCACTGCACGCGGTGACGCGCCGGGTCCATGGTCAGGCGCCCGCGCTGGATCGTCTCGGGCAGTTCCTCGTCCTGCCCCGCCTCGGGCGTCTGCGGCAGCGCCGCGCGGCGCAGCAGGGCACGGATGCGGGCGATGAGCAGCCGCTGCGAGAAGGGCTTGGCGATATAGTCGTCCGCCCCCATGGCGAAGCCCAGCGCCTCGTCCAGCTCATCCGTCTTGGAAGTGAGGAAGATGAAGGGCAGGCTGCTCTTCTCGCGCACGCGGCGCAGCAACTCGATGCCGTCCAGGTTCGGCATCTTGATGTCGCACACCACAAGGTCCGGCGGATTTTCGGTCAGCGCCTTCAGGGCGGCGTTACCGTCGGAATAGAGCCGCGTCACAAAACCTTCCGCGATCAGCGCGATGCTGAGCGATGAGAGGATGTTGCGGTCGTCGTCGACCAGGGCGATCGAGGCACTCATCGGGCCTGGTGGGAACCGTGCTCGTTGCAGAAGCGTCCCGACTAGACGAACCGACCACCATGCGCAACAATTGGCCATGCACCCCGTTTTTTCGCGGGCGATCAGGCGAGCCGTGACGAAAGTGTCCCACGGCGAAGAGGCATGTTGTTTGACGCTGAACGGCCAAAGGCTTATGCGGAAGCGACAGTTCAATTTCTGTGGAACCATTCGCGCGGCCATGAGTCCGACTGTGGGCGGCTGGCGACGATCTAGGAGACAAATGTGCAGGCTCATTCTTCCTTCGGCTTGAGTGAACAGGGAATTTCGACTTCGGCCGAGATCAAGTGGAACCTCCTCACGGCGCCGCTCGCCGAGGAAGCGGTCCGCAACGGCGAGGGTCTGCTCGCCAAGGATGGCCCGCTCGTCGTCGCGACCGGCAAGCACACCGGTCGCAGCGCCAAGGACAAGTTCATCGTTCTCGACGACACGACGAAGGACACGATCGGCTGGGGCGCGACCAACGTTGCGATGACGCCGGAGCATTTCGCCGCGCTGAAGGCTGACTTCTACGCCGCCCTCGTCGAGAAGAAGACGCTGTACGTCGCGGACCTCTATGGCGGCTCGCAGGCGGAGCACCGGGTGAACGTGCGCGTGATCAACGAGTTGGCCTGGCACAATCTGTTCATCCGCACCCTGCTGGTGCGTCCGGAGGCTTATGCGCTCCACGATTTCGTGCCGGATTACACGATCATCGACCTGCCGAGCTTCCGCGCCGACCCGGCCAAGCATGGCTGCCGTTCCGAGACTGTGATTGCGGTCAACTTCACCGAGAAGCTGATCCTCATCGGCGGCACGGCCTATGCCGGCGAGATGAAGAAGTCGGTGTTCTCGATCCTCAACTATCTGCTGCCGGCCAAGGGCATCATGCCGATGCACTGCTCGGCCAATATCGGCCCCGAGGGCGACACGGCGGTGTTCTTCGGCCTCTCCGGCACGGGCAAGACGACGCTCTCGGCCGACCCGAACCGGACGCTGATCGGCGACGACGAGCATGGCTGGTCGGACACGGCGGGCTTCAACTTCGAGGGCGGCTGCTACGCCAAGATGATTCGCCTCTCGGCCGAGGCCGAGCCGGAAATCCACGCCACCACCAAGCGCTTCGGCACGGTGCTGGAAAATGTCGTGATCAATCCGCACACTCGCGAGATCGACCTCGATGACGACAGCCTGGCCGAGAACAGCCGTGGTTCCTATCCGATCGACTTCATCCCGAATGCGTCGGAGAAGAATCTCGGGCCGGTGCCGAAGAACATCATCTTCCTCACGGCGGATGCCTATGGCGTGCTGCCCCCGATCGCGCGCCTCTCGCCCGATCAGGCCATGTACCACTTCCTCTCGGGCTACACCGCGCGCGTTGCGGGCACCGAGATCGGCGTGACCGAGCCGCAGGCGACCTTCTCGACCTGCTTCGGCGCACCGTTCATGCCGCGTCCGCCGGCAGTCTACGGCAACCTGCTCAAGGAGCGCATCTCCAAGGGCGGCGTGAAGTGCTGGCTGGTGAACACCGGCTGGACCGGCGGCCGGGCGACCGATCCGGGCATCAAGCGCATGCCGATCAAGGTGACGCGCGCGCTGCTCAATGCCGCGCTCGATGGCAGCCTGAACAACGCGGAGTTCCGCATCGATCCGAATTTCGGCTTCGAAGTTCCGGTCGCGGTTGGCGATATCGATCCCAACATGCTGGACCCGCGCGCGGCCTGGGCCGACAAGGAAGCCTATGACGCGACGGCCGCCGATCTGGTCAGCAAGTTCGTGGAGAACTTCGTCCAGTTCGAGAAGGACGTCGATCCCGCCGTGCGCGAGGTGATGAACGTCGAGGCCTGAGGCGCGGCAGTTCCCAAACATTCGAAGGCGGCGGTTCCCCCGTGGGAGCCGCCGCTTTCATTTGGGCGCTTGCCCTGCGCGGGCAAGCGCTCTTTCGCTACGCGACTCCTGCCCCGCATGCTAAAGTGACCACAGGCGATTTTGGCATGGAGGGTGAAGCGATGAGCCTGTTCGACAATATTCTCGGCAATCTCGACGAGGTGGCGGCCAAGCTCGGCCTGCCGGCGGACAAGGTGAAGGCGCTGGTCGAGCAGGTCCAGTCCAGGGTCGCCAGCGGTGGCGATCATCTGGGGGCGATCCAGCAGGTGGCGCAGGAGCACGGGCTTTCGCTCGACAGCCTCAAGGGCGTGTTCGGGGCGGCGAGCGGCGGCGCGGGCGATATCCTGCACAATATCACCGGCGCGCTCGACAAGGATGGCGACGGCAAGCCGCTCAACGATCTGGGCGGTATGGTGAAGGGGCTGTTCGGCAAGGAGTGAGCGGGCGGGCGGCTCACCCGGCGGGCAGGCGCAGGCGGACCATGAGGCCGCCCATATCCTCGCTCTCGGAGAGCGTCACCGAGCCGCCATAGATTTCCGCCACGTCGCGCACGATGGCGAGGCCGAGGCCGGTGCCGGGCTTGCCGCTGTCCAGGCGGGCGCCGCGATCGAAGATGCGTTCGCGCTCGGCCTCGGGAATGCCCTTGCCGTCGTCCTCGACGAGGATGTCGATCCACTGGCCACTGGGCTGGACGGTGACGAACACGCTGCCGCCGCCATATTTAGCCGCGTTCTCGATGAGGTTGCCGAGCAACTCGTCAAGATCCTGCCGCTCGACGCGCACCGCCGCCGTGTGATCGCCATCGCGGTCGATGCGGATCTCGGGATAGAGGCGCTCCACCGCGCGTTCGACCGCTTCCAGGCTCGGCCAGACCTCCGCGCGGCTCTGCGCAGCGCCGCGGCGGCCGATGGCGCGGGCTCGGGCGAGATGGTGGTCGATCTGCCGGCGCATGGTGGCGGTCTCGCGGATCACCGTGCCGGCAAGATCGGGCGATTGCGCGGTCGCGGCGTTCATCACCACGGTGAGCGGGGTCTTGAGGGCATGGGCGAGATTGCCGGCATGGCGGCGCGCTTCCTCGGCCTGCTGCTCATTGTGCGCGAGCAGGGCGTTCAGCTCCTCGACGAGCGGCTGCACCTCGCGCGGCAGAGGCTCGGTGACACGCGTCTTCTCGCCCGCGCGCATCCGGGCGATCTCCTTGCGGATGCGGCGCAGCGGGCGCAGGCCGAAGAAAACCTGCAGCATGGCGAGCAGGATGAGGCCGATGCCCAGCGCCAGGAAACTGTGTACGAGGGTGGTGCGCAGCGAATGGATTTGCGCGTCCAGCCCCTCGCGCGCCTGCGCCACGATGAAGATCCAGCGCGTGTCGCTGCCCGGCAGGATGACCGTGCGCGCCATCAGGCGCAGCGGCTCCTCGGCGAACTGCTCATTGTCGATGCCCCGGCCGGGATTGGCGATCATTTCCGGCGTCACATGGATGGCGCGGTCCCACAGCGAGCGGGAACGCCAGTCCTCATGCCCCGCGCCGCTGATCTGGTAATAAAGGCCGCTCGCGGGCTCCAGAAAGCGCTGGTCGGCGAGGGGGCGGTTGAACAGCACCTCGCCCTCCGGCCCGATCTCGGCCGAGGAGATCATCGCCGTGAGGACATAAGAGAGGCCGTCGTCGAAATTGTTGGTGACGGCGTTGGTCAGCACGCGGTCCAGCGCGAGCCCGCCGCCGAGCAGCAGCACGCCGATCCACAGGGCTGAGATCGCGATGATGCGCCGGGTCAGCGAACCTGTGCTGCGCCGGGGAGTTGACTGGGAAGACTGGTCCGCCGGCTCAGCCAGCGGGTTCATCCAGGCTGTAGCCCAGCCCCCTGATGGTCGAGATCACGTCCGCGCCGAGCTTCTTGCGGATGCGCGTGACGAACACCTCGATGGTATTGGAGTCGCGGTCGAAATCCTGATCGTAGATATGCTCGATCAGTTCGGTGCGGCTCACCACCTTGCCCTTATGGTGCATGAGGTAGGAGAGGAGCTTATATTCCTGCGCGGTGAGCTTCACCGGCTCGCCATTGAGCGTCACCTTGCCCGAGCGCGTGTCGAGCCGCACGTCGCCCGCGATCAACTCGGAGGAGGCATTGCCGGACGAACGGCGGATGAGCGCGCGCAGACGGGCGATCAGCTCCTCGCTCTGGAAGGGCTTGGCGAGATAATCGTCCGCGCCGGCATCCAGCCCCGCCACCTTGTCCGACCAGCTGTCACGCGCGGTGAGCACGAGGACGGGCACCTGCGAGCCTTCCTTGCGCCAGCGATCCAGCACGGTGAGGCCATCAATCTCGGGCAGGCCAAGATCGAGCACGATGGCGTCATAGCTCTCTGTCGAGCCGAGAAAGTGGCCGTCCTCGCCATCCGTGGCGAGATCTACGGCATAGCCAGCGCCTTCCAGCGTGGCCTTGAGCTGCTTGCCCAGCGTCGGCTCATCCTCGACGATCAAGAGGCGCATGGCTTTCCTTTCCGATAAGCGAACGGTGCGTGATGGAGAAGGCTCCCCGGATCACTTCGTCTTCGCGATGATATTGCCGCTCTTGCCGTCGACGTCGACCCAGATGACCTTTCCGTCCTGACGGAGAAACTGCATCCGGTAAACGCCTTCGCGCGGCGAGGGGGCGGTGCCCACATAGGTGGCATCGCCCATGTCCTGCTCGACACGGCGCTTGATGATGCCGAAGGGCATGACGCGCCCGTCCAGCATGTCGCGGCGCGCGGTCTTCTGGTCGTCATCATGCTGGAAGCGCTGGGCCGAGGCGGGCTGGGCGGCGCCGGCCAGGAGAACCAGCCCGCCCAGAATGAAGGGTGATAAACGAAACATCATGGATCCGCACTAACCCAGAAGCATTGAACGCGCGCTGAATACGTCATCTTTCCCCCGTTCAGCGATCGAGCATAAACTGGACTGACAGCGAAATCGAGGTGGAGATCTGCCCCGGCTCGATCTTCGTCTGCGGCGCGGCGGCCATCTCGGCACGCGCCGCCATCATGACCGGCATGGGCGGGCTGTAGCCGCCGCCTTCCGACACGCCGATCAGCCGCGCGCTCTTGAAGCCGGTGGCCTGCGCATAGAGATTGGCGCGGTCCTGCGCGGTCTTGAGCGCCTTCACGCGGGCCTGATCGAGCAGCTTGTCGGGCTCGGCGATGCCGAAGGACGGGCCATTGATGTTGGTGGCGCCGGCCGCGACCAGCGCATCCACCAGCTCGCCGGCCTTGTCGAGCTTGCGCACCTTCACGGTGAGCTGGTTGCTCGCCTCATAGCCCACGAAGCGCGGGCCCTGGCCGTCCGTGCGGTTGCTGTAATCATATTGCGGATTGAGATTGATGCCGCTGGTCTGGATGTCCTTGCGCTCGATGCCGGCCTTGGCCAGCGCGGCGATGAGCTTTTCCATCTGCGCCGCGTTCTGCGCCATCGCGTCCCTGGCGGCGAGCGCGCGGGTCTGCACGCCGGTGTTGATCGTCGCCATGTCCGGCGCGCTCTCGACCGACTCGCTGACCGTCAGGTTGAGGATTGGCCCGGTGGCCGGCATCATGGGCATGCCGCCGTGCATCATGGGCATGCCGCCTTGCTGGGGCTGGGCCATGGCAGCAGCGGGGATCATCAGCACGGCTGCGGCGGCGAGCAGAGTGGGCATATGAAGCATGACGGCATCCTTCTGAACGTTCGTGACGAAGCGCCCAATGGGCAAGATCGGCTGAACGGCCGCTGAGCCACCCATATTGCCTGTGTTCAGCCTTGCCCCGGCGGCGCGCTCCTTTTAACGCCGCGCCATGGCAGCGCCACTCCTATCCTATGAAAATCTCGGTCTCATCCAGGGCAGCGGCTGGCTGTTCCGGGGACTCGACCTCCACATCGGCGCGCGTGACCGGCTCGCGCTCATTGGCCGCAACGGGGCTGGCAAGACCACGTTGCTCAAGCTGATCGGCGGGCAGATCGAGCCCGACGAGGGCAAAAGGTCGATCGTGCCGGGCACGCATGTCGTCATGCTGGAGCAGGATCCGGACGTGAGCGGCTTTGCGACTCTGCGCGATTTCGCCACCAGCGGGGCGAATGCGCCTGCGGTGCACGAGGTGGAGGCAATCGCCGACCAGCTCGGCATCGATCTGGCGCGGGAGGCCGCGACGGCGTCGGGCGGCGAGCGGCGCCGGGCGGCAATCTGCCGGGCGCTGGCGAGCGAGCCGGACATATTGCTGCTCGACGAGCCGACCAACCATCTCGACATCAGCGCCATCTCCTGGCTGGAGGACTGGCTGCGCCGCTTCAACGGCGCCTTCGTCGCCATCAGCCACGACCGGGCGTTCCTCACCAATCTCACCCGCTCCACGCTGTGGCTCGACCGGGGCAATCTGCGACGCAACGAGGTCGGCTTCGGCGGGTTCGATGCGTGGACCGAGCGGGTCTATGCGGAGGAAGCGCGGGCGGCGGACAAGCTGGACGCCAAGCTGAAGATCGAAGCGCACTGGCTGGAACGCGGCGTGACGGCGCGGCGCAAGCGTAATCAGGGGCGGCTCGCCAAGCTGTGGGAAATGCGCGCGCAACGGGCGGCGATGATCGGGCCGCAGGGCGCGGCGAAGCTCGCCGTGACGGCGGACGACAGCAAGACCAAGAGCGTCATCGCCGCCGAGCATGTGACCAAGAAATTTGGCGACCGCACGATCATCAAGGACTTCACGCTGCGCATCCAGCGCGGCGACCGGATCGGCATCGTGGGCGGCAACGGGGCGGGCAAGACGACGCTGCTCAAGCTGCTGACCGGCGAGCTGGAGCCGGACGAGGGCACGATCACCCGCGCCAAGACGCTCGATGGCATCGTGATCGACCAGCAGCGCAGCCTCATGCAGCCCGAAAAGCGCGTGCGCGACATTCTGGCCGAGGGCGGCGACTGGATCGACGTGCGCGGGGTGCGCAAGCATATCCAGGGTTATCTGAAGGAGTTCCTGTTCGATCCGGGGCTGTCCGAAGCGCGGATCGGCACGCTGTCCGGCGGTGAGCGCTCGCGGCTGCTGCTGGCGCGCGAGTTCGCGCGGGAGAGCAACCTGCTGGTGCTGGACGAGCCGACCAACGATCTCGATCTGGAGACGCTCGACCTGCTGCAGGAAGTGATTGCGGACTATGAAGGCACGGTGCTGATCGTCAGCCACGACCGCGATTTCCTCGACCGGACAGTGACGGTGACGCTGGGCCTCGATGGATCGGGCCGGGTGGACGTGATCGCAGGCGGCTATGCGGACTGGGAGGCCAAGCGCCGTCAGCCCAATGCCGGGCCGAAGAAGGCCACTGCTCCCAAGGCGGAAGCGCCCGCCGCGCCGCCGCCCAAGGCCGCGAAACTGAGCTACAAGGACCAGCGCGACTATGATCTGCTGCCCAAGCGCATCGAGGAAATCGAGGCGGCGATCACGCGGGACGAGGCGGCGCTCTCCGACCCGGATCTCTACGCGAAGAACCCCAAGCGCTTCGCCGAGTTGAGCGACGCCATCGAGAAGGCGCGCGCGGAGAAGGACGCTGCCGAGGAGCGCTGGCTGGCGCTGGCGGAGATGGTCGAGGGCCTGGGTGGCTGACGCCGTCCCGCCTTTGAAAGCGCGTCACCCGCTACGTGGCCTCTTGCTGTTCAATTTCGGCTTGATGCTGTTTGCCTGTCTCGACACGACAAACAAATATCTCACCTCCGTCTTCGATGTGCCGTTGATCGCCGCCTGCCGCTACATCGGCAATGTGCTGCTGATGCTGGCGATCGTGGCGCCCAGAAACGGGCAGGCGATGGTGCGCACGCGGCGCACCTGGCTGGTGTGGGTGCGCGGCCTGTGCCTCGCGGTTTCATCGCTGTTCGTGCTGCTGTCGCTCCAGCGTATGCCCGTGGCCGAGACCACCGCGATCATTTTTCTGGCGCCGATCATCGTGGTGATCGCTGCGGGACCGTTGCTGGGCGAGAAGATCGGCTGGCTGGGCTGGACGGGCGCGCTGCTCGGCTTTTTCGGCGTGCTGCTGGTCGTGCGTCCGGGCGGCGGGCTCGATCCGGTGGGCGTGGTGCTGGCGCTGTGTGCCTGCATGCTCGTCACGGGCTATAATCTTCTCTCGCGCCTGCTGGCGACGAGCGAAAGCACGATGGCGCTGCTGTTCTACAGTGCGGTGGCCGGGACGATCCTGTTCAGCGCGACGCTGCCCTGGTTCTGGTTCGAGCAGACGCCGACGCTGCTGCAGGCTGGGTTGCTCGCTGTGATCGGCCTGTTCGGCGGGCTCGGGCACTTCCTGTTCACGGCGGCGTTCCGGGATGCACCGGCATCGATCCTATCACCGCTTAGCTATGTACAGCTGCTTTGGGTGTCCCTGCTGGGATGGCTGGTGTTTGGGCATGTGCCGGATGCGATCAGCCTGCTCGGCATCGCGATCATCGGGGCTTCTGGCGTTCTGGTGGCGCTGAAGTCGCGGCGCCCGGCCGAGGAAGTGGCCTGATCGGCGCAACGTTCCGACGGGCTTGAAGCAGACAGGTAAATCTGGCGTTCGCCGATGCCGACGATGACGGCAGGGCTCGTCCAGCTTGTCAGCCGGCACGCGGATGGTGCCGGCCGGGATCAGTATCAGCGGATGGGCGAATCCGGCGAGAGCCGCATGTCGAGATAATTGTCGACGCTCATCATCAGCTGGTCGAGCTCATGCTCGAAGAAGTGATTGGCGTTGCGGATCTCGTCATGATGGATGGTGATGCCCTTCTGCGTGCGCAGCTTGTCGACCAGCTTCTGGACCGACTGGGCCGAGACCACCTCGTCATTGACGCCCTGCACGATGATGCCCGAAGCGGGGCAGGGGGCGAGGAACGAGAAATCATACATGTTCGCGGGCGGCGCGACCGAGATGAAGCCGCGCACTTCCGGGCGGCGCATCAGCAGCTGCATGGCGATCCACGCGCCGAAGGAGAAGCCGGCGATCCAGGTGGTCTGCGCTTCCTGATGGAAGCTCTGCACCCAGTCGAGCGCGGCGGCGGCATCGCTCAACTCGCCAATGCCGTTGTCAAACACGCCCTGCGAGCGGCCCACGCCGCGGAAATTGAAGCGAAGCGTCGCGAAACCGCGCTTGACGAACGTCTTGTAGAGCGCCTGCGTGATGCGGTCGTTCATCGTGCCGCCGCCCTGCGGATGCGGGTGCAGGATCAGCGCGACAGGAGCGCGCGGACGGGGCGGGGGGCTGAAGCGGCCTTCGAGGCGGCCTTCCGGGCCGGGAAAAATGACGTCGGGCATGGCACCTGGAGACAAGAGGTGGAGTGAGCGCGCGGCAGAACCGGCACTGACGGATTGCGCGCCTATATAGGCAGAAACGCGAATTTCGCAATTGGTTTGGCGCGGCTTCCAACGGCGCGTCGCTTCAGGCTAGGTGGCTCTCATGACTGCCCGCATCTATCTCGACCATGCCGCCACCACGCCGCTCCTGCCGCAAGCGCGCACGGCGATGCTGGAAGGCTTTGCGCAATGGGCCAATCCTTCCTCTCCGCATGCGGCGGGGCGGGCGGCGCGGGCGCTGCTGGAGGATGCGCGCGGGCGAATCGCACGAGCGCTCGGCTGGGGTGGATCGGTGATCCTCACCTCCGGAGCGAGCGAGGCAATCGCGATTGCACTCGGCCGGGCCAAGGCAGCGCGACTGCTCGCCGGAGAGACCGAGCATGACGCGGTGCTGCGTCTCGTGCCGGCGGCGCAGAGGCTGGCGGTGGACGCGGCGGGGCAGGTCATCCTGCCCGACGCGATCGAGGCGGGCACCCTGTTCGCGATCCAGCAGGTGAACAGCGAAACCGGCGTAATCCAGCCGCTCGACAGCTTCGCCGAGCGCATCCACGCGGCGGGCGCGCTGCTGCTGGCCGATTGCAGCCAGAGCGCGGGCAAGCTGCCGCTGCCGCAGGCGGCTGATCTCATCGCGCTCAGTGCCCACAAGCTTGGCGGGCCGATCGGCATCGGCGCCCTGCTGGTGCGTGACCTGACTTTGCTGCGCCCGGCCGGGGGGCAGGAGCAGGGCTATCGCGCGGGCACGGAGGCGATGCCGCTCGCGCTCGGTTTCGCCGCCGCCCTGGAGGCCCCGCGCGACTGGCTGCGCGACGTGGCGGAGTGGCGAGCGCGGCTGGAAGCGGGGGTCAAGGCGGCGGGCGGCGAGATCGTCGCGGAGCGGGCGCCGCGTCTGGCGACCATCGGCAGCTATCGCATGCCCGGCGTTTCGGCACAGGCGCAGCTCATCCGTTTCGACATGGCGGGCATCGCCATCTCGGCAGGAAGCGCCTGTTCCTCAGGGAGCCTGCGGCCCAGTCATGTGCTAAGCGCCATGGGCTGGGGGGCGGGCGCGACAAGCGAGGTGGTCCGTGTCACTATGGGGCACGACTCGCGAGCCGCGGACATTGACGCCTTTCTCGCGCAGTGGCAGGCGATTGCCACGGGGACGCGGAAAACATGATCTATCTGGACTATCAGGCCACGACGGCGCTCGCGCCGGAGGTTGCCGCAGCCATGGTCGCGGCCATGGATCATTATGGCAATCCGAATAGCGCCCATCGCCTCGGCCGCATCGCCGCCGCCGATGTCGAGCTGGCGCGCGAGCGGATCATGGCCGCGCTGGGCAAGAGCGGCGGGCGGCTCATCTTCACCTCCGGCGCCACCGAGGCGCTGAACATAGCGATTACCGGGGCGGCGCACATCTCCTCACCCCAGCGGCGGCGCGTCATCACGCTGGCGAGCGAGCATCATGCCGTGCTCGATACGGTGGTCGCGCTGCGCCACGATGGTTTCGAGCCGGTGATCCTGCCGGTGGATCGTGATGGTCTGGTCGACCTCGACATTGCCGCCGCGGCGATCGATGAACGCGCCGCGCTGCTCGCGGTCATGCAGGTGAACAACGAGATCGGCGTCGTCCAGCCGATCGATGCGCTGATCGACATCGCGCGGGCATCCGGCGTTACGGTGGTGTGCGATGCGGTGCAGGGCTTCGGCAAGCTGCCGACGCCGAATGGCGATCTGGTGGCCATCACCGCGCACAAGATGCATGGCCCCAAGGGCGTCGGCGCGCTGTGGCTGCGCGATGGTATCGATCTGCCGCAGCTCATGCATGGCGGCGGGCAGGAGCAGGGCATCCGGCCGGGCACGCTCTCGCCGATGCTCTGCGCGGGCTTCGGCGTGGCGGCGCAGCTTGCCGGGGATCGGCGGGAGATGGACCTCGCCCATGTCGAGGCGTTGTGGGCGCGCGCGCTGCATCTCTTTGCCGACTGGGAGATTAACGGTTCGATGCAGGCGCGCTATCACGGCAATCTCAACATTCGCCAGCCCGGCATCGATGCGGCCCGGCTGATCTCGGACGTGCGCGGCGTTGCCGTCTCGCTGGGCTCGGCCTGTGCCAGCGGCTCGGGCAAGCCCAGCCATGTGCTCAAGGCCATCGGCCTTTCCGACAGCGAGGCGCGCAGCTCCATCCAGCATGGAGTACTCGGTGTGGGTGTGCAGATGGACGAACGAATCATTGCTGGAACTCACCCCGATAGTCTACCGTCCGGGTCGGACAGAACCCGGACGGCAGGCCGCGTCAACGACTACGCTTCTCCACTGGCCAGCAAATCAAGGGCGTACTGCAGGTCTGCCGGGTATTCGCTGGTGACCTCTACCCACTCCCCTGTGCGCGGGTGGTTGAACCCGAGCTGACGGGCGTGCAGCCACTGCCGGGTCAACCCAAGATCCGCTGCCAGGCGGGGGTCCGCGCCGTAGGTGAGATCTCCAGCACACGGGTGGCGCAATGCCGAGAAGTGCACACGGATCTGATGGGTGCGCCCTGTCTCCAGGTGGACCTCCACCAGCGTTGCCTTGCCAAACGCCTCAAGGACTTCGTAATGGGTCACCGAAGGGCGGCCGTCTTCGATCACGGCGAACCGCCAATCGTGGCCCGGGTGGCGTCCAATCGGGGCATCGATGGTTCCCTCCAGGGGATCCGGAAGGCCTTGGACCACGGCATGGTAGACCTTGTCCACCGTGCGCTCCTTGAAGGCCTTCTTCAAAACCGTGTAGGCATGCTCCGTCTTTGCCACCACCATCACTCCGGAGGTTCCGACGTCGAGCCTGTGGACTATGCCGGCACGTTCAGGCGCGCCGGAGGTCGAGATACGGTACCCGGCGCCCGCAAGGCCGCCCACAACCGTAGGACCCACCCAACCCGGCGACGGGTGTGCAGCCACGCCGACCGGCTTGTCGATGACGACGAAAT
>JAFKLU010000066.1 GCA_017304105.1 Sphingomonadales bacterium | reverse complement strand
CCCTTGTACTTCATGCGCTTGTACTTGCCGCACAGGCACTCATAGTCCTTGATCGGGCCGAAGATGCGCGCGCAGAACAGGCCGTCACGCTCGGGCTTGAACGTGCGGTAGTTGATCGTCTCGGGCTTCTTGATCTCGCCGAAGGACCACGAGCGGATGCGCTCGGGCGAGGCGATACCGATCTGGATCTGATCGAACACGTCCGGCTTGGCGACCGGGTTGGCGAAGTTGGTCAGTTCATTCATGTCTCAATTCCCTCTTGAGGGCTGAATTCTTTGGGGGCGGAGAGGGGAAGGGGCGCCGCCTTGGAGCGGCGCCGGCCTTCTTACTCCGCCGCCTCGGGCAGCTCGCCGTCGTCCTCGTCGCTGAGGTCTTCCAGGGCCGCCAGCTCGACGTTGAGGCCGAGCGAGCGCATTTCCTTGACCAGCACGTTGAAGCTCTCCGGAATGCCGGCCTCGAACGTGTCGTCACCCTTGACGATCGCCTCATAGACCTTGGTGCGGCCGACCACGTCGTCGGACTTCACCGTCAGCATTTCCTGCAGCGTATAAGCGGCGCCGTAAGCCTGCAGCGCCCAGACCTCCATCTCACCAAAGCGCTGACCACCGAACTGGGCCTTACCGCCCAGCGGCTGCTGGGTGACGAGGCTGTAGGGGCCGATCGAGCGCGCGTGGATCTTGTCGTCGACCAGATGGTGGAGCTTCAGCATGTAGATGATGCCCACGGTCACCTTGCGGTCGAAGGCGTCGCCCGTGCGGCCGTCGAACAGGGTCGACTGGCCCGAGCGGTCCAGACCGGCCAGCGCCAGCATGTCCGAGACATCCTGTTCGCGGGCACCGTCGAACACCGGCGTGGCGATCGGAACGCCCGTGAGGAGGTTCGATGCCAGCTCGACGATCTGATCGGCCGAGCGGGCATTGATCTCGTCGGCATAGTTCTCGCCATAGACGGTGAGCAGCCGCTCCTTGACGGCCTCGGGCATCTCGCCTCCGGTCGCGTTCGGATTGGCCTCACGCCAGTCGCGCAGGGCAGACTTGATCTGCTGGCCCAGGCCGCGCGCGGCCCAGCCCAGGTGCGTCTCGAAGATCTGACCGACGTTCATGCGCGAGGGCACGCCCAGCGGATTGAGCACGATGTCGACCGGCGTGCCGTCCTCAAGGAACGGCATGTCCTCGACGGGGAGGATGCGCGAGATGACGCCCTTGTTGCCGTGACGGCCGGCCATCTTGTCGCCCGGCTGCAGCTTGCGCTTCACCGCGACGAACACCTTGACCATCTTGAGCACGCCCGGGGGTAGCTCGTCGCCGCGCTGCAGCTTCTCGACGCGGTCCTCGAACTTCTCGACGATCAGCTTCACGGCCTCGTCATACTGCGCCTTGATGGCTTCCAGATGGGTCTGGACTTGGTCGTCCGCCACCGCGAACTTCCACCATTCATGGCGTTCGACCTCGCCGAGCAGTTCCTCGGTGATCTCGCTGCCCTTCTTCACGCCCTTCGGCGCAGCCGTGGCCACCTGGCCCAGCAGCATGTCCCGCAGACGGTTGTAGGTCGCGCGATTGAGGATGCCGCGCTCGTCTTCGCGGTCCTTGGCGAGGCGGTCGATTTCCTCCCGCTCGATGGCCATGGCGCGCTCGTCCTTGTCGATGCCGTGGCGGTTGAACACGCGCACTTCAACGATGGTGCCGGCCACGCCCGGGGGCAGGCGGAGCGAGGTGTCACGCACGTCGCTTGCCTTTTCACCGAAGATGGCGCGCAGCAGCTTTTCTTCCGGCGTCATCGGGCTTTCGCCCTTCGGCGTGATCTTGCCGACGAGGATGTCGCCCGGCTCGACCTCTGCACCGATATACACGATGCCCGCTTCGTCGAGGTTGCGCAGGGCTTCCTCGCCGACGTTCGGGATGTCGCGCGTAATGTCTTCCGGCCCGAGCTTGGTGTCGCGGGCCATGACTTCAAACTCTTCGATGTGGATCGAGGTGAAGACGTCGTCCTTCACGATCCGCTCGGAGATGAGGATGGAGTCCTCATAGTTGTAGCCATTCCAGGGCATGAACGCGACGAGGCTGTTACGGCCAAGTGCCAGTTCGCCCAGCTCGGTCGACGGACCGTCAGCGATGACGTCGCCGGCGTTCACATGCTCGCCCACCTTCACCAGCGGGCGCTGGTTGATGCAGGTATCCTGGTTCGACCGCTGGAACTTCATCAGCGTATAGATGTCGACGCCCGACTTGCCGGGTTCGATATCTTCCGTGGCGCGGATGACGATACGGGTCGCGTCGACCTGGTCGACGATGCCCGAGCGCTTGGCCGCGATGGCGGCGCCGGAGTCACGCGCAACCGTCTCTTCCATGCCGGTGCCGACGAACGGCGCCTCGGCGCGGACGAGCGGAACCGCCTGACGCTGCATGTTCGAGCCCATGAGCGCGCGGTTGGCGTCGTCGTTTTCCAGGAACGGAATGAGCGAGGCGGCGACCGACACGAGCTGCTTGGGGCTGACGTCCATCAGCGTGATGTGATCGCGCGGCGCCATCAGGAACTCGCCGGCCTCACGGGCGGAGATGAGTTCCTCAACGAAGGTGCCGTCCGGGTTCACCTCGGCATTGGCCTGCGCGATCGTGTGCTTGGCCTCTTCCATGGCGGACAGATAGACGACCTCATTGGTCACCTTGTTGTCGATCACCTTGCGGTAGGGCGTCTCGATGAAGCCATATTTGTTGACGCGCGAGAAGCTCGCCAGCGAGTTGATCAGACCGATGTTCGGGCCTTCCGGCGTTTCGATCGGGCAGATGCGGCCATAGTGGGTCGGGTGAACGTCGCGGACTTCGAAGCCGGCGCGCTCACGGGTGAGACCGCCCGGACCCAGTGCCGAGACGCGACGCTTGTGCGTGATCTCGGAGAGCGGGTTGGTCTGGTCCATGAACTGCGAGAGCTGCGAGGAGCCGAAGAACTCACGCACGGCAGCCACGGCGGGCTTGGCGTTGATGAGGTCGTTCGGCATCACGGTGGAGACGTCGACGCTCGACATACGCTCCTTCACGGCGCGCTCCATGCGGAGCAGGCCGACGCGATACTGGTTCTCCAGCAGCTCGCCCACCGAGCGGACACGACGGTTGCCGAGATTGTCGATGTCGTCGATCTCGCCCTTGCCGTCCTTCAGGTTCACCAGCTCCTTGACGACCGCGAGGATGTCCTCCCGGCGCAGGGTGGTGATCGTGTCCTCGGCGTCGAGGCCAAGGCGCATGTTGAGCTTCACGCGGCCCACGGCCGAGAGGTCGTAGCGCTCGGGGTCGAAGAACAGGCCTTCGAACAGCGCTTCTGCCGTCTCGCGCGTCGGCGGCTCGCCGGGGCGCATGACGCGGTAGATGTCGGACAGGGCGTGGTCGCGGTCCTCGGCCTTGTCGACCTTGAGGGTGTTGCGGATCCACGGGCCGGTGTTGACATGGTCGATATCGAGCAGCTCCAGCCGATCGATGCCGGCCGCGTCGAGCTTGGCGAGGTTCTCGGCGGTTACTTCATCGCCGGCCTCGATGTAGATCTCGCCGGTCGCGTCATTGACGAGGTCATAGGCGCTGTAGCGGCCGAAGACTTCCTCGGTCGGGATGACAAGCGCTTCCAGACCATCCTTGCCGGCCTTGAGCGCCGCGCGCGGGCTGATCTTCTGGCCGGCGGGGAACACGATCTCGCCGGTCTTGGCGTCGACGATGTCGAACATCGGCTTCTGGCCGCGCCAGGCCTCGGTCACATAAGGGATCTGCCAGCCATTCTCGCCGCGGACATAGGTGACCTTGTTGTAGAACTCGCCGAGGATTTCCTCGCTGTTCAGGCCAAGCGCGAAGAGGAGGGCGGTGACCGGCAACTTGCGCTTGCGGTCGATGCGGACGTTCACGATGTCCTTGGCGTCGAACTCGAAGTCGAGCCACGAACCGCGATAGGGGATGACGCGGGCGGCGAAGAGATACTTGCCGGACGAGTGGGTCTTGCCGCGGTCATGGTCGAACAGCACGCCAGGCGAGCGGTGCATCTGGGACACGATGACGCGCTCGGTGCCGTTGACGATGAAGGTGCCGTTCTGCGTCATGAGCGGCATGTCGCCCATGTACACGTCCTGCTCCTTGATATCGAGGACGGAGCGGGTTTCCGTGTCGGCATCCACTTCGAACACGATCAGGCGCAGCGTGACGCGCATCGGCGCGGCATAGGTGATGCCACGCTGGCGGCATTCCTCGGTGTCGTACTTGGGATCTTCCAGCTCATAGTGGACGAAGTCCAGCTCGGCCGTGCCCGCGAAGTCGCGGATCGGGAAGACGCTGCGCAGCGTCTTTTCCAGGCCGGAGACATAGCCGATCGCCGGGTTCGAGCGGAGGAACTGCTCGTAGCTTTCGCGCTGCACCTCGATGAGGTTCGGCATCTGCACCACTTCGTGGATGTTGCCGAAGACCTTGCGGATGCGCTTCTTGGCGCTTTCGCCGGCCGTATGAGGGGGGAGAGCCTTGGTTGCCATGCCTGTCCTGCCTGAATTGGTCCCAAAAAATTTCCGCATCACAACGGAAATTCAGCCGCGTTGGCCAAAGCTACGCCGAATCGGCCGCTCCAGCGACGCAAAAAAGTGCGGGTCGGGGCTGTCCGAACCGCACTGCAGCGTCTGGTAACCTGCTTTCACCCCATACTTTCGGCACGCCGCGCGCAAATCGGCATGCTGGCCCGGGTGAGGGCAGGCGGATCACTCCGGTCGAACCGGCCTGATCCCGTTGGTGGAGCGATATAATCCTATTTCCAGGGGATGCAAGGCCCAGCTCCTGCTCCTCCCCACGCAGCGCGCAGGGAGGAAGGGACCATCACGGCTTGCGTGCGAAGACGCCGCAGAGCACCCGGCCGCCGCTGTTGCCGGTCGGATCGGTCTTCATGTCGTCCGCCCCGGCATGCACGACGAAGGCCGATCCGTCGGTATCGAACAGCGCATCCATGCTGGTATTCGCCATGAAGCTGGATGAGCCGCCGCCATTGGCGCCCGCAGTGAACATCGGCAGATCGCCCTGATGGGGCCCCTGCGGATTCTGGGTGCCGTGCTGCTTGCCGTCCGGATTGAGATGGCCGCCGGCGGAGGTGAAGTCGGGCAGGGTGCACTTGCCGATGGTGTGGATGTGCATGCCGTGGTCGCCCGGCGTGAGGCCGCCGGTAACGGTGATCTCACCATGCAGCATGCCGTGCATGGGCATGAGCGTCACCGTGCCGGCCTGCTTGCCAGCCGTATCGTAGAGCACCGCCTCGGCATGAGGACCGGAGGCCTCTGCCGTCGTGCCGGCATGCTGGGCGCAGGCGGGCAGGGCGAGCAGCGGCGTGGCGATGAGGGCGAGCAGCAGGGAAGGGGAGCGGGTCATCGGGACCTCATTTGATGAGACGGGAACATGGTTTTCAACCGATAGTCTAGCGACTCGTTCCCGCCGCGCCAGCGGGATCGGAGGGAATGTGCGCAAAAGGAGGAGGCTTGTGCTTTGCCCTGCCTCTAGAGCAGCGCGATCAATCGCTCCATCGCCTCGGCCGCCCGGCGCGAGGCGGCGAGCAGGTTCGCGTGGAAATCCCCCGCGCTTTCGTGATTGGCATCGTCGGTCGTCGCCTTGATGCCTGCCCAGGGCAGGTCGAACTTCTCGGCATATTGCGCGACTGCCGCCGTCTCCATGTCGACCACGTCCGCCTCCAGCGCCGCGACCAGATGGCGCGCATAGCCGGCATCCTCGATGAAGGCGTCGCCGCTGGTGATGCAGGCGTGCGGCAGGCCCAGACCCGGATCGGGCATTGCGGCATAAGGCGTCACATTGGCAGGTCCCATCGGCCAGGCGCCCGGCGGATAATGGACGAAGCTCTCGGCCTTGCGCGCGCCATAATCATGCTGGACGGCGCGGGCGAGATAGAAGCAGTCGCCCTCGATCGCGCTCAGCTTGCCCGCCGTGCCGACGGTCATCAGCAATTCCGCGTCATGGAGCGTGTGCAGCCGGGCCGCGGCCGTGGTGATGTTCACCTTGCCGATCCCGGTCGTGGCCAGCCAGATCCGGTGACCGCCATGGACGATCCGCCGGACCTGCGGCCAGCCATCGTCCAACCTGGTGCCCCCGCCGGGCATGAAGGCATCGGCTTCCTCGTCGAGCGCGGCGAGCAGGATGATCCGCATGGTGGCTCAATGCCCCTCGAAGCTGAGCAGCGCGTGCGGCGCGATGCCGGCCGTCCGCAGGCGTTCGCCGCCGCCAAGCTCAGGCAGGTCGACGATGAACAGCGCCTTGTCGACAATCGCACCCTCGCCGCGCAGCAGCGCCGCGCCGGCCAGCGCCGTGCCGCCGGTCGCCAGAAGATCATCGACGATCAGCACGCGCTGGCCCGGCCGCACCGCGCCCTGATGCATCTCGATCCGGTCGGTGCCATATTCAAGCGCGTAGTCGATACCGACCGTTTCGCCGGGCAGCTTGCCCTTCTTGCGCAGCATCAGCTTGCCCTTGCGCAACGCATAGGAGAGCGCCGCTGCCACGATGAAGCCGCGTGCCTCTATGCCCGCGATGAGGTCGATCTCGTCCGGATCGACCATCGCCGCCAGCCTGTCGATGGTTTCGCGAAAGCCCCAGCCGTCGAGCAGCAGCGTGGAAACGTCGCGGAACTGGATTCCAGGGATCGGATAATCCGGGATCGTGCGGACGAGCGCCTTCAGGTCATCGTTCCGGACGAGCGCGTCGCTCGGGGCATGGGTCGTCATCGGGTCCTCATGTCGTTGATACTTGAAGCGGGTTGGACGAAGCCGTGGGTCTTGACGGAACCAGACGGGCAGTGAAATGCGCCGGCCGATCCGAGCGGCGCCAGTCTTTACAGTGCGGTGTCCATGCGATTAACCCTGTTTCAAATCGGGTCGACCAGTCCATGAAAGTGCCAAATCATCTTTTGCGGTTCGCTCCGCTTTTCTGCATCCTCGCCACGTTTCCGGCCTTGGGACAAGTCCAAAATGCAGAGGGCGCGAAGACGCAAGCCGTTGCTACGCCGCGCGCGGATGGCGCCGCCGGTGCGGTGCAGGGCGAGGGGGCGGGGCAGGAGATCAGGGCTCCGCGTCTCGTCGGCGAGGACATGCGGGGCACGCAGGAGCTGCACGGAGCGGCCGGGGCAGCTGGGGGGAATGGCGCGATGAACGAATTTCTGGCCCGTGCGTCGCAATGGACCGCGACAGTTGAGACCTATCTGCGCGGCCATTGGCGCGAGGCCGGTCTGATCGCGGCCATGGTGATCGCGTGCGTGCTGCTGTTCTGGGTGCTTGGCAAGCGCAGCCGCCAGGTCGAGCCGGAGGAGCTGCTGCTGGAAGTCGAGGCGGCGCCCGAGGAGTTCGAGGCAGCATTGCAAGAGGCCGCGCCGCAGGAAGAACCCATGCCCCTCGTCGGCGCGCCGTTGCCTTCGCCAACTGGGCGGCCGCTCATGCCCGCGCCGACGGACGACGTGTTGCTGCTCAAGGACGTGGCGCCGCCCGTCACGCGCAATTTCGCGACGCTGCGCGACGCGATCGAGGCGATGAAGGCCGAGGAGGCCGGGCTCGTTTCGCTCTCCAATCCGCTTCGGGTCTGAAGGGCAAAGAAAAGGGGCGCACCCTTTCGGATGCGCCCCTCTTGTCCCCGGCAGGCGGCGAACCGCCTGCCTTGAAAGGGATTACTTGATCTCGACGGTCGCGCCGGCTTCCTCGAGCTTCTTCTTGATGTCTTCGGCCTCAGCCTTGCTGACGCCTTCCTTGACAGCCTTCGGAGCCGACTCGACCAGCGTCTTGGCTTCGGTCAGGCCGAGCGACGTGATGGCGCGGACTTCCTTGATGACGTTGATCTTCTTGCCACCGTCGTTGACGAGGACGACGTCGAACTCGGTCTTCTCTTCAGCAGCCGGGGCATCGCCACCGGCGCCACCAGCGGCCGGCGCAGCGACGGCGACGGCGGCAGCAGCGGAAACGCCCCACTTCTCTTCGAGAGCCTTCGAGAGCTCGGCGGCCTCGAGAACGGTCAGAGCCGACAGCTGGTCGACGAGCGCGTTGATATCAGCCATTGTAATTCACTCCATTTTCTAGGCGGGCATTGGGCCCTAAGTCGTTTGATTGCAATTTCACGTCGGACTGCCTGAAGGTCAGGCGGCGTCCTTGGTGGCGTAAGCGTTGAACACGCGCGCAAGCTGCGCGGCCGGCTCCTTGGTGACCACGGCGAGCTTGGTCGCCGGGGCCTGGATGAGGCCGATGAGCGTCGCACGCATCTGGTCGAGCGAGGGCATGGAAGCCAGTGCCTTCACGCCTTCGGCGTTCAGCAAAGTGGTTCCCATGGCGCCGCCGACGATCTCCAGCTTGTCGTTCGTCTTGGCGAAATCGATCGCGGCCTTGGCGGCTGCAACCGGATCGGCAGACGTTGCCAGACCGACCGGACCGACGAGCATGTCGCTGAGCGCGGCATAGTCGGTGTCCTGGATG
This sequence comes from Sphingomonadales bacterium, assembly GCA_017304105.1. Taxonomy (GTDB): domain Bacteria; phylum Pseudomonadota; class Alphaproteobacteria; order Sphingomonadales; family Sphingomonadaceae; genus Sphingobium. Next base: position 5,170 of record JAFKLU010000066.1, on the reverse strand, counting down.
GCGATCTTGGCAAGCCGGTTCTTCGTCACCTTGTAGGTCGCGCCGGCGTCACGCATCTTCTGGCGGAGCTGGGTGGACTGAGCGACGCTCATTCCCAGATTGCGGGTCACGACGACCACGCCCATCTCCTTCAGAGATGCGTGAAGCGCGGAAACGACCTCGGTCTTTTCATTGCGATCCATGCCATTCTCCTCAGCGGCCTTGCCTTGGGGCGAACCCCGCCGCGCAGCCGCGTTGCACTGATGCCAGGCGCGACCCATTTGCGGGCCGCGCACGGCAATTTTGTCCGAGGGGAAGGGTTGACTGGACCCGCTACCCAATGGGAGCGCGGTCAGACCCGGAAATGGTCCAGCGCAGCGGCGGGACATTGTCCGGCAAGAACTTTTCCCCGTCTCGGCTGGGAATTAAGATGAGCAGACCCCATCACCAGCTGTCTCGGACGGATGCCGGGACGAATCCCGGCGAGCGCCGCGCTGCTAGGCTGGTTCACGCCCGAATGCAAGCTTTTCCGGTGCCGATGGGGTGCGGGCGTTGCCGCTGTGAGTGGCCATTGGCGGGCACTTGTCTCATTTTGGTGCGAGCTTCCGTTACGGAAAGCGTTCCTGTCCCAAAATGCGATTCGTCTCGGTCCGAGAACGCCTTGGCTTGTGGAAACCGGTCGGCTATCGGGGCAGTGTGATGAACACCACCTCGCTCGCATCCTGGGCATACTGGGAAAAGAACAAGTATCGCGCGCTTGTCGCCCTCGCCGTTGTGGCGTGCGGTGCGGTCGCCGCAACCGCCAGCAATGAGCGGCGAATGTTCGCGTTTCCGGCGCAAGCGATCGCCTTTACGGCCTCGCCCGAATGGGAGCGCCTGGTGGTCAGTTACCCTGTTACGGCTTATCTGCGCGACGGCTGCACGCCGGAGCTGGACGGCACCCGCGCATCGTTCGAACGCGCCGTCGACAAGGCGGATTGCGGGGAAGGCCGTATGCGGGAGCCCGCGCCACTCGCCTCCGATCCTGAGCCGAGCGCCTTCTTCGCCATGCCGGATGTCCCGATGCTTATCGACGAGATCGGGTTGCCGCAGGTCCCCGAGTTGACGCCGCCGTCCCAGCGGATGCAGCTTCTGGGCCGTGGTGGAGGTCCTGCGCCGACCCGGGTCGCGAGCCTGACGCCGCCGATCCTCGTCTCGGGCGTCCCCGAGCCGGGGAGCTGGCTGCTCATGATTCTGGGGTTTGGTGGCGCTGGGGCGCTGTTGCGCCGCAGCCGCATGAGGGCGAGCCGACTGGCCGCATCGCGCTGACAGCGCAATCGTCCTCCGGCCCAAAATTGCCGGAGGTCGCCTAGCTCAGTGAATGGTCATCGTGTTGCCGCGCAGCGTCAGCGTGCCGAGTTGTTCGAGCGCGTTCTGGCCCATCAGCGATACCGGCAGACCGCCTTCCACCACCGCGACCTCAATCTTCTCGATGCGCTTGGCGCCCATGTCGAGTCGATCAATCTTGGCCCAGCGCATGTCGCTGCTGCCCCCCGCCGTGCGCATGCTGGCCTTGCTCACCAACTGGTCATAGGGGATGCCGAGCTTCTCGGCGTCGGCCTTGTTCAGCACCACTACCGTGGCGCCCGTGTCCACCACGAACCGGATCGTCGTACCGTTCGCCTTCGCCTCCACGTAGAAGAGCCCGTCGCTGTGTCGCTGGATGGTCTGCGCGGGCAGAGTCGGGCCGGCGGGCGGTGGAGCGCTGTTCGTCATCGCGACATTGGCAGAGGGCATGTGCGCCGTCGCGGTGTCGCCGGCCGCAGGCAGGCTGAAGCCGACGGCCGCAATGGTGGCAATGCCGATGAAGGCGCCGAGATCGTGAGGCAAGCGAAGCATGGCCTCACTTTCTCATCGGCTAACCAATATGTAGTTGTGCAGTTCGGTTAATCCACGCTTCACGATTTTTTACCGCGATCCAGGATCCATCAGGAGATTATCCGAAGGAAACTCCGGCTCATGAAGCGCTGGAGGGCGCGTGTATCCTGGGTGAAACGATCAGGTCTGCGCGACGGGTGCGGACTTGTCCGCTTCGGTCGCTTCCTCAGCTTCCTCTCTGATGCGGCGCTCCACGGCGCGCCTGCGGCGGCCGAAGATGAATGCGCCGATGGCCGCGAGGACGGCCCACACAAAGAATTCACCGGCGAGCACATAATAGCGCCAGGTCAGCTGCTCGAGGGAACTGAACAGCACATAATTGTCGTAATGCACCTTATGCCCCGCCAGCCGATAGAGCGTGGCAATCTCTCCGGGCAGGCCATGCCGCCGCAACAGGCCATTGGTGTAGGGCGTGAAAGTCTGATTGGGAACGCGGAAGCGCCACACCTTCACCAGACGTTCGTCCTTCGGGAAACGGATGTCGTCATAATCAGGCACGTTCTCGCGGCGCACTTCCACGAAATAACGCAGTGGCCCGGTGTCGTGGGGCGGGCGGATCGGCGCGAAGTACAAGGTCCGCTTCACGAGGAGCAGATCCTCGTTGAACTGTGCCGTTTCGCTCAGGTCGACATTGCCGCGCAACACGGCGCGCCCTTCGACCGGCGCGATGGCCTCGGGTTTGCCGAGTTCTATTTCCCGCGGCAGGCCTTCATCGCTCGGCAGTTGCAGGCTGAGAATGAGCACGATGACCGCGGCGAGGAGGCCGCCTGCGCACGCGCCGAGGAAGAAGCTCTCCGTGCGTGCAAACTTGCCCTGCACGATACGGCGATTGTCGATGTATCCGGTGGCGGAGCGTTCCTTCCGCCGCTGGCGCACGCGCAGAATCCACACCAGGATGATCGGCGGGAGCGAGAACAGCGTGGTCAGGAACAGCAGTGTCAGCGTCGGCCAGTAACGGTCGAAAAGGAGGAACTGCCACTCGGCGAGGAAGCCGGCCAGCCCTCGATAATTCAGCGCCTGAAACAGGAAGAACAGCCCGACCAGCACGATCCAGAAACCGAGCAGGCGCGTGGCCATATCAAGCTGGCGCGATACGCGCTCATAGGCGTCCCTTGAGGCGACCGACATTATTTGCAACCCCATGTTTTCCGATGCTTAGAGCGATCGGGCGGATCAGGCAATGAGGAGGGAAGAATTAGTTGCCGGTAAGCCATGTCCGCAGAGCTCGCGCGTGACATAAATGCACGGGAAATACGAAAGTCCCCGCCGCGCGGGGCGCGACGGGGACTTTGCAGAAATATCGCAAAGAGGAAGGGCTTAGACGGTGGCGACTTCCGCCACGTCCACCTTCACGCCCGGACCCATCGAGGACGAGAGGGCGATCTGGCGGACATACTTGCCCTTCGAGCCCGAGGGCTTCGCCTTCACGATCGCGTCCACGAACGCGTCGAAGTTCTTGCGCAGATCCTCGTTCGAGAAGCTGGCCTTGCCGAGACCGGCGTGGATGATGCCTGCCTTTTCGACGCGGAACTCGATCTGGCCGCCCTTGGCTGCCTTGACCGCTTCGGCGACGTTCGGGGTGACGGTGCCGAGCTTCGGGTTCGGCATCAGGCCCTTGGGGCCGAGCACCTTGCCGAGGCGGCCGACGAGGCCCATCATGTCGGGCGTCGCGATCACGCGATCGAAGTCGAAATTGCCGCCCTGGATGTGCTCCAGAAGGTCTTCAGCGCCAACGATCTCGGCGCCGGCAGCCTTGGCCTGCTCGGCCTTGTCAGCGCGGGCGAACACGGCAACGCGCACGTCCTTGCCGGTGCCGGCGGGGAGCGTGACAACGCCGCGAACCATCTGGTCGGCGTGACGCGGATCGACGCCGAGGTTCATGGCGACTTCGACGGTCTCGTCGAACTTGGCGGTTGCGTGCGTCTTGATGAGCGCGATCGCTTCGTCAACGCCGTGGAGCTTGTTGCTGTCGACGGCCGCTGCGAGAGCCTTTGCCTTCTTGCTGATCTTCGCCATGTGCTTAGCCCTCCACCACGGTCAGGCCCATTGCGCGGGCGCTGCCTTCGATGATCTTCGTCGCGGCCTCAATGTCGTTGGCATTGAGGTCGGCCATCTTGGCCTCGGCGATCTCGGCGAGCTGGGCACGCGTGATCTTGCCGGCAGAGACCTTGCCGGGCTCCTTCGAGCCGGACTTGAGGTTCACGGCCTGCTTGATGAGATAGGTTGCCGGCGGCTTCTTCGTGACGAAGGAGAAGCTGCGGTCCGCATAGACGGTGATGATGGTCGGCAGGGGCGTGCCCTTCTGCTCCTTCTCCGTCGCGGCGTTGAACGCCTTGCAGAATTCCATGATGTTCACGCCGCGCTGACCCAGTGCAGGGCCGATCGGCGGCGAGGGGTTGGCGGCTCCAGCGGGCACCTGGAGCTTGATATAGCCCGTAATTTTCTTGGCCATGTGTCTCACTCTGTAGTGGACGCGCGCGCAGGGCGAGCGTCCGGTTCAAGCTTAGCGGTCAAGCGGAACGCCGCGCGCTCCTCCCGCAATTGCCTTCCGGATATGCCTGAAAGGGGTTCCGGAAGCGCGCGCCTATAGCGGCGGACGGGCGAAAAGGGAAGGGGGCTCGGCAAGCCGATGGTTGGCCAGGCAATATTCGACCGCGCTGCGCCATGTCTGCTAGCATTCTCGCAGGCTTATGTGGACGCCGTGGCCTCCACCGTGTGCGACCTTTGTCGCGCGCGATCGGGGCCTGAGTCCCCGTTCGTTCAATCAGGCCGCGCCGCCCGCGCGTCGCTTCATCGCGTGCAGCTCTGCTTGCGAGAGCAGCAGGTCGAGGTCCTCGCGCGAGATGTCGAAGGTCTCGTGCATATCCTCGAGCGCGCGGTCGATATCCTCCAGATGGAAGCCCGCCGCTTCCCGCACCTGTTCGGCGACGGCAGGCGGAGCGGCCGGCTGGTGCGGATAGCTGTGCCCGCTCATGCGGTGGAAGACCATCGCGATGCTGACCAGCGCGATCGAATTGAGCCCGATCGGCGCGAAGGCGAAGGCATAGCCGGCCGCGTGGATGCCGGACCCGCCGATCACCGCCGTCAGCGCGGCGGCGCCGCCGGGCGGGTGCAGGCAGCGGCAGAGCGACATGACGAGGATGGCTCCGCCCACGGCGGCGCCGGCGGCGATCGTCGGATCGGGAATGAAACGGGCAACGGTCACCCCGACGATGGTGGAGAGGATATTGCCTCCCACGAGCGGCCAGGGCTGCGCGAGCGGGCTCGCCGGCAC
>JAFKLU010000065.1 GCA_017304105.1 Sphingomonadales bacterium | reverse complement strand
CGCCCCGGCAAGCGCCATCTGGCGGTAGCGATTGCGGGTCTGATTGTGCGCGCTCGCCTCGTCGGCATCGAGCCCGTCCTCATGATGGATGAGCGGCGGCAGGCGCTTCAAATGCCGGAACAGGCAGTGCGCCATCACCCCATCCATCGCGCCCCAGTTGAAGCTCAGGATCAGATCATAGCCGCGCATGAGCCGCGCGAGCGCATTGAACCGTGGGAAACTGGGTGTGCCGCCAAGGTGCGGCGTGTCGAGGAAGCGGACGGCGATGGCCGGGTCGATGCCCGCTGCCGCCGCCGTCGCCCCCTCGGGATCGCCTAGCAAGATGTCATGGCTGGCGCGCGCGCCCCAATGGTTCATGAGGCGCACGACCCGCGCCTCCCTGCCGCCCTGCTCGAAAGTGCTGTGGAGCTGAAGGATGCGGATCGGCCCGCCGTCTCCACCCCGGCGATGATCCATCTGCCTCACGCCCCCGTGATCCGGCCGAGCAGCCGGTCGATCGCCTCGATGGAGAGAGGCTCCTCCAGCGTGGGCGTGTGGCCGACGTTGGGCACGGTCACATAATCGAGCTGTGGCAACCGCGATTGCATCTCGCGCGCCGTCTCCGGCGCGAGCAGGTCGCTAAGCTCCCCGCGCAGGAGCGAGAGCGGAATGCCGCCGAAGGCCGCATAGGCCGGCCAGAGATCCACCCCCGTCGCGCCGCCGGGCACCCGGAAGGGCTCGGCGATACGCTGGTCATAATCCAGCACGATGCGGCCCTGGCTGGTCAGCCGATAGAGCCGCTTGGCATAGCGCAGCCAGTCCGCGAGCCGATATTTGGGATAGATCATCCCCTGCACTTCCGCCACGGCGCGGGCGGCATGGACCCAGGTCGGCTGTGCGCTGCCGGTGCCGACGAATTTCTGGATGCGCGCGAGCCCCTCGGGCGCCAGATCCGGTCCGATATCGTTGAGCAGCGCCCCGGCGAGGCAACCGCGCCGCGTGGCGGCCAGCAACATGAGCATGATGCCGCCCAGCGAGGTGCCAAGGCCCACGAACTGCGCAACCTTCAGCTCATCGATCAGCAGCCCCAGATCCTGCAGATAGACGAGCGGCACATAGCTCATGGGGTCCTTGGCATAGGCACTCTCGCCGCGCCCGCGCAGTTCCACGCAGATGACGCGCCAGTCCCCCGCCAGCCGCTCGGCGACGGGCTCGAAATCACGAACATTGCGGGTAAGGCCGGGCAGGCAGATGATCGGCGGGCGATCCTCGCGCCCGGCATAATCCCTGTAATGGAGGCGCAGCCCGTCAGCCGACCACCAATATTTGTCTTCATAACCCGCCAAGCTTGATCCTTTCCCCGCCCCGCCCCCATATCAGGCCATGGACGAGCCCTTGCCAACAAGTAATTACCGCCCCGAGCGCGCCATCGGCGAAATCGCCGACTTCATCGCCGATCCGGTCAAGGCGGCCGACTTTCCGCGCCATATCCTGCGCTTCCGTAATGATCGGGCGGCCGCGAGCGTGGGCCTCGCCGCGCTCGACGACGATACGTGGATCGGGCATTTCGGGCGCTTCGAACCGCTGCCGGACGCCCAGCCGCAACCGCTCGCGCTGCGCTATCATGGCCACCAGTTCCGTGTTTACAATCCGGATCTCGGCGATGGGCGCGGCTTCCTGTTCGCGCAGCTTCGCGAGGCGGCGGACGCGGGCGCCCCCCCTTATGGTGGCCGCCTGCTCGATCTGGGCACCAAGGGATCGGGCCTCACGCCCTATAGCCGCACCGCCGACGGGCGCCTGACGCTTAAGGGCGGCGTGCGCGAGATACTGGCGACCGAGATGCTGGAGGCCCTCGGCGTCACCACATCCCGCAGCTTCTCGCTCGTCGAGACAGGCGAGTCGCTCATTCGCGGCGACGAGCCCTCGCCGACACGCGCAGCGGTGCTGGTGCGCATGAGCCATGGCCATATCCGTATCGGCAGCTTCCAGCGGCTCGCTTATCACGATCTCAAGGACGAGACGCAGCGGCTCATCGATTATTGCCTCAGGCATCTGCTCGCGCGCGAAGCGGGCGACAATGCCGCCCTCACCCTGCTCGATGCCGTCGTCACGCGCACCGCCGATCTGGCGGCGAGCTACATGGTGGCCGGGTTCGTGCATGGCGTGCTCAACAGCGATAATATCGCGATCACGGGCGAGAGCTTCGACTATGGCCCCTGGCGGTTCACGCCCCGCTGGACGCCCGGCTTCACCGCCGCCTATTTCGACCAGACCGGCCTCTATGCCTTCTCGCGGCAGGCCGAGGCGATCCATTGGGATGTGGCGCAACTTGCCCAGTCCCTCGTGGCGTTCGCGGAGACGGAAGCGCTGGTCGAGGTGCTGAGGCGCTATCCGGCGCTCTATGAGGAGCGGCTGATCGCGCGCTTCCTGTGGCGACTCGGGCTTGCAGGTGGGGCCGCCGAGGCGCGCGCCTTCGTCACCGCGGCGGTGCAGGCGCTGATGGGCAGCGAGGTCGAGATCGACCGCTTCTTCTTCGACTGGCGGCGGGGCGAGACGGACGGCGCGCCCTATACAGGCGGGGCGTGGGACAAGGCTCGCGCGGCGCTCCCTGCCCTCACCCCGCGGTCCGGCGCGGCCGACCATCCCTATTGGCAGGGCGCGGCGCCCTGTTCGATGCATATCGACGAAGTGGAGGCGATCTGGGCGGCGATCGACGAGCGCGACGACTGGACCCCGCTGCACGACAAGGTGGCGGCGATCCGCGCCATGGGCGCGGCGCATGGGGAGCGCCCGGCCGCCTAGGCGCCGCCGCCGGCACCGTTCTCCCGCGCCGCCTTCAGCCGCGCACGCCGTTTCTCCTTTTCGACGAAGTGCATCGCCTCCAGCTTCAGCCCATCGGGATCGAGGAAGAAGACCGCATAATAGCCCTCGCCATAGCTGGGATAGGCGGCGGGCGGGTCGACGATCTCGACGTCATGCGCGAGCAGGAAGTCGTAGAGCGCGTCGACCTCCTCCCGCGCGCCGAGCTCGAAGGCATAATGGTGGTAGCCGATGCCGCCGGTGACGTGCGGGTGCTTGATGCCCTCCGCATCGGCCTGGGTGATCCAGAACATGGTCTCCCAATTGTTCCAGCCGACCACCCCGCCGAATTCCCACTCCCTCACGAAGCCCATGAAGCCGAGCAGCGAATCATAGAAGCGCCTGGAGCGGGCGAGATCGGTAACGCGGATCGCGAGATGATCGATGCCGACGACGCGGACCATGAGTCTCTCCCCGGTCGCAATGACCTTCGCCGGACAATAGCATGGCGCGCGAAAGTTTCCCTACGACCATCTAAAGCAAGCGTCGGTTGCAGCTTGCCGGCCATACGCACATCTAGCGCGCCATGGCGAACCACGAGTCCCTCAAACCGGGAACAGTCTATCTTGTCGGCGCGGGTCCGGGCGATCCGGAGCTGCTGACGCTGCGCGCCGCCCGGCTGATCGGCGCGGCGCGGCTGATCGTGCATGACGGGCTCGTCGATCCGGCGATCCTGGCGCTGGCCCGCGAAGATGCGGAGCTTGTCTCCGTCGCCAAGCAGCGCTCGCGCCATTCGATGAAGCAGGAGGCGATCAATGCGCTGCTCGTCGCCGAGGCGCTGGCCGGGCGCGACGTCGTGCGCCTGAAGGGCGGCGATCCGTTCATCTTCGGCCGCGGCGGCGAGGAGTTGGAAGCGTGCCGCGAGGCCGGCGTCCCCTGCGAGATCGTGCCGGGCATCAGCGCGGCCATTGGCGGCGGCGCGAGCGCGCGGCTCCCCCTCACCCATCGCGATCATGCCAGCATCGTCAGCTTCGTCGCCGGCCAGTGCAAGGGGCTCTCCGAGCAGAACTGGGCCGGGCTTGCCGGCGCGGGGCGCACGCTCGTCATCTATATGGGCCTCGCCACCGCGCATGACATCGCGGAAAAGCTGATGGCTGACGGCCTCTCGCCGCAAACGCCGGTCGCCGTCATCGAGAGCGCGACGCGGCCCGAACAGCGCGTCCTGCGCTCGCTGCTCGCTGATCTTGGCGATCTCGTCGAGCGCGAGACCGTGAAGAGCCCCGGCCTCATCGTCGTGGGCGATGTCGCGGTGCTGGCGGACGCGCGCAATTGCCTGCCTCAGCTCAATGCCTTGGGAGCCTTGAACCTATGAATATCCTCACCGGCAACGACCTCGCGACCGGCGACGTCATCTGGTGGACCGGCGAAGGCTGGTCGCGCCATGTGAATGACGCCGTGGACGTGGGCGACAGGGGCAGCGAGATCGCCCAGGTCGAGCTCGCTGCCCGTCACGTGAACGAAGCCTATGTGATCGACGCGGCGCAGACCGCCGACGGCATCCGCCCGACGCACATCAAGGAACGCATCCGTGCGCTCGGCCCCACCGTGCGCCTTGACCTCAGCCTGAAACCAGCCGACCCGACCGCCGGCAACTGGGTGATCTGACATGTATCGTTACGACCAATATGACCAGGCCATGGTGGACGCGCGCGTCGCCGAATTCCGTGACCAGACCGAGCGCCGCCTCTCCGGGCAGCTCAGCGAGGCGCAGTTCCGCCCGCTCCGGCTGATGAACGGCCTCTATCTGCAGCTTCACGCCTATATGCTGCGGGTCGCGGTGCCCTATGGCACGCTCTCGGGCAGGCAGATGCACATGCTCGCCCATATCGCGCGCAAATATGATCGCGATTACGGCCACTTCACCACGCGGCAGAACATCCAGTACAACTGGATCAAGCTCGCCGACGCGCCGGACATTCTCGCGGACCTTGCCAGCGTCGAGATGCATGCCATCCAGACCTCGGGCAATTGCATCCGCAACATCTCGTCGGATCAATATGCCGGCGTTGCGGCCGACGAGGTCGCCGATCCGCGCCCGCTCTCCGAGCTGCTGCGCCAGTGGTCGAGCTTCCATCCGGAGTTCACCTATCTGCCGCGCAAGTTCAAGATCGCGGTCATCTCCAGCAAGACCGACCGCGCGGCCATGCGCCTGCACGACATCGGCATCGAACTGGTGAAGAAGGACGATGAGATCGGCGCAAAAGTGTTCGTGGGCGGCGGCATGGGCCGCACGCCGATGATCGCGCCGGAAATCCGGGATTTCGTGCCGTTCAACGAGGTGGTCTCCTACCTCGAAGCGTGCCTGCGCGTGTATAATCGCTACGGTCGGCGCGACAACAAGTACAAGGCGCGGATCAAGATCCTTGTCCACGAGATGGGCGCCGACGAATATCGCCGTCAGGTCGAGGAAGAGTTCGCGCACATGAAGACGCTCGGGCTCGATCCGCCGGTGGCGGAGCTGGAGCGCATCGCCGCGCATTTCGCGCCGCCGCCCTATGAGACCGGCCTTTCCGACGAGATCGACCTCTCCGACCGCGATTTCGCGGCATGGGTGGGCAGCCAGGTCGCGCCGCACAAGGTGCCGGGCTATGCCATCGTCAACATCAGCCTGAAGCCGATCGGCGGCATTCCGGGCGATGCCTCTTCCGCGCAGATCGACCTCATCGCCGACCTTGCCGAGAAGTACAGCTTCGATGAGCTGCGCGTCACGCACGCCCAGAACATCGTGCTGGCGCATGTGAAGAAGTCGGACCTCTACGCCGTCTGGAAGGCACTGGAGGAAGCCGATCTGGGCACTGCCAATCTCGATCTCATCAGCGACATCATCGCCTGCCCCGGCCTCGATTATTGCAGCCTCGCCAATGCGCGCTCGATTCCCGTGGCGCAGAAGATCGCGAAGCGCTTCTCGGACCTCGACCGGCAGAAGGAGCTGGGCGAACTCAAGCTCAAGATCAGCGGCTGCATCAACGCCTGCGGGCATCACCACGCCGGCAATATCGGCATTCTGGGCGTCGACCGCAAAGGCGTGGAGAATTACCAGCTCCTGCTCGGCGGCTCCGGGGCGGAGGATGTGAGCCTCGGCCAGATCACCGGCCCCGGCTTCGACGAGGACGGCATCGTCGATGCGGTCGAGAAGGCGACGAACGTCTATCTCGCCAACCGCACGGAGGGCGAGCGCTTCGTCGAGACCTTCCGCCGGATCGGCATGGCGCCCTTCAAGGAGGCGCTTTATGGCTAAGCGCGACGTCGTCTTCCCGGCGAACCCGCATGCCCTGTTCGCCGCGCATCGCTATTCGCCGGCCATCCGCTCGGGCGGCTTCCTGTTCGTCTCGGGCCAGGTCGGCGCGCGCGCCGATGGTTCGCCCGAGCCGGACACCGAGGCGCAGATTCGCCTCGCCTTCGACAATCTCGTCGCGATTCTCGATGCGGCCGGCTGCACCTTCGACGACATCGTGGACACGAGCCTGTTCATGATCGATCCCGAGGGCGACTTCGGGACGCTGATGAAAGTGATGCCCGACTATTGGGGCGAGCCGCCCTATTCCACCCTGACCGGCGTCGGCGTGAACTGGCTGGCCGGCTTCCGCTTCGAGATCAAGGTAATCGCGCGCCTGCCCGAGGAGACAGCATGATCGAGTTTCTTTCCCTGCGCCCGACCCAGGATGGGGGAGCCGGCGAGGCGGCCGAGCTGCCCGCCGTGACGCTCGAATCCTTCGCGGGCCAGAGCAATGCGACCGCCGTGCGCATCGAGCCAGGCGAGGATGCGCGCGAGTTGCTGCCGCATCTCGATCGCATCGCGCTGGTCGAGGTGAATTTCCCCGTGTTCGGGGACGGGCGCGGCTATTCCGCCGCGCGCATCCTGCGCGAGGCGGGCTATGCGGGCGAGCTGCGCGCGGTCGGCGATGTGGCGGTGGATCAGCTCAGCCACATGGTCCGCTGCGGCTTCGACAGCTTCACGCCGGACAAGCCGCTCGATCCCGCCTTGGTCGAGCAGGCGCTCACGCGCTTCCCCACCCGCTACCAGAAGACCGTCGACCCGACCGTCCCGGTCTGGGCGCTGCGTCATGGCTGAAGCCGCGCGCATCATAGACCGGATCGACGCCGCGCCGCGCTGGACGCAGGCAGATGCGGACGCGCTCAATGCGCGCTTCGCGGGCGTCGATGCCGGCACGATGCTGAAGGCGCTGCTCGCGGAAGGCAGGCTCGGCCGCGTCGCGGTGGTCTCGTCCTTCGGAACGGAGAGCGCGGTGCTGCTGCATCTGGTGGCGCAGGCGGACAAGAGCGTGCCGGTGATCTTCGTCGATACGCTCAAGATGTTCCCCGAGACGCTCGACTATCGTGACATGCTGATCCGGACCCTGGGCTTCACGGACAGCCGCACGGTGACGCCGCTGCCCGATGTGATCGCGAAGAAGGACGAGACGGGCCTGCGCTGGTCCTACGATCCGGATGGCTGCTGCGAAATCCGCAAGGTCGAGCCGCTGGCGCGCGCCAAGAACGGCCTCGACACGTGGATCAGCGGGCGCAAGGCGTTCCAGTCGGTGACGCGCCAGAACCTGCCGCGCTTCGAGATCGAGGACGGGCGCCTGAAGATCAACCCGCTCGGCGACTGGGACAAGGCGGCGCTCGAAGCCTGGTTCGAGGCGCACGACCTGCCCCGGCATCCGCTGGAGGCGCAGGGCTATCTCTCCATCGGCTGCGAGCCCTGCACCAGCAAGGTGATGCCTGGCGAGGACCCGCGCGCCGGCCGCTGGCGCGGCTGGGACAAGGTGGAGTGCGGCATCCACACCGCCTCCACGCCGATCGGCGACCCGGACGACCCGGCGAACGCGCCGGCCTTCTGAGCTCTGATCCCCTTCCGCTTGCGGGAGCGGGAGAGAAGGGGGTAAGGCGCCCGCCCATGCGCTCCGCCCTTCCCTATGACGCGATTATCCTCGGCGCCGGCGCGGCGGGGATGATGTGCGCGTCTGTCGCCGGACAGCGCGGCCGGCGCGTGCTGCTGCTCGATCATGCCAACCAGCCCGGCAAGAAGATCCTCATTTCCGGCGGCGGGCGCTGCAACTTCACCAACATCCACACCGCGCCCGACCGCTTCCTCTCGCAAAACCCGCATTTCGCCAAATCGGCGCTGAGCCGCTACGCGCCGCAGGACGTCCTCGATCTGGTCGAGCGCCACGGCATTGCCTGGCACGAGAAGACGCTCGGCCAGCTCTTCTGCGACGGCTCCGCGCGCCAGATCGTCGCCATGCTGCTGGCGGAGTGCGAGAAGGGCGGGGTCGAGCTCGCCTGCAATGCCGCCATCACGGATGTCGGCCACGCCGATGGGCTGTTCCGCGTCGAGGCGGGCGGGAAGACCGCCACGGCGCCCGCGCTGGTGATCGCAACGGGCGGCCCCTCCATCCCCAAGATGGGCGCGACGGGCTTCGCTTATGATCTGGCGCGGCGCTTCGGGCTCAAGGTCGTCCAGCCCCGGCCCGCGCTGGTCCCGCTCACCCTCAGCGCCGAGGAAGCCCTGTTCAAGGAGCTGTCCGGCGTCTCCGCGCAGGTGATCGCGCGCAGCGACAAGGCCAGCTTCCGAGAGGCGGCGCTGTTCACCCATCGCGGCCTCTCCGGCCCGGCGATCCTGCAGATTTCCTCCTATTGGACGACCGGCGAACCAATCGGCATCGACTATCTGCCCGATCGCGCCGCCGGCTGGCTCATTGATGCCAAGCGCGCCAATCCGCGGGCGACGTTGCGCAGCCTGCTCCGCGCTGCCTTGCCCGAGCGCCTCGCCCTGACGCTCTGCGACCAGCTCGCGCTTGAAGGGGAGCTCGGCAATCTGCCCGACCGCGCGCTCGCTGCCGCGCAGGCGCGCCTTGCCGACTGGCGTTTCATGCCCAGCGGAACGGAAGGCTTCGCCAAGGCCGAAGTGACCGTGGGCGGCATCAGCACGGCCGAGCTTTCCTCCCGGACGATGGAGGCAAACAAGCTGCCCGGCCTCTTCGCCATCGGCGAGGCGGTCGATGTGACCGGCTGGCTGGGCGGCTATAATTTCCAGTGGGCCTGGGCGAGCGGCTGGGTCGCGGGCCAGCAGCTCTGATCGCGGGCGGCAGCCTCTCGACGCAGCGCCCGCCCCCTATTCGTCGTCATCCCCCGTGCCATAGCGCGCTTCCTCCGCGAGATCGCTGAACCGCGTGATCTTCGCATCGAAGAACAGCCGCACCTTGCCGGTCGCGCCGTGGCGCTGCTTGGCGACGATGAGCTCGGAGTGCCCCTTGATGCGGTCCATCCGCTCGGCCCACTGCGCATAGGCGGCCGGGTCCTGCTCGATGTTCGGCTCCTTGCTCATCTCGTAATAGTCCTCGCGGTAGAGGAACCACACCATGTCCGCGTCCTGCTCGATCGAGCCGGATTCACGAAGGTCCGAGAGCTGCGGGCGCTTGTCCTCGCGGCTTTCCACCGCACGGCTGAGCTGCGAGAGCGCGATCACCGGCACCATCAGCTCCTTGGCGAGCTGCTTGAGGCCTCGGCTGATCTCCGAGATTTCGTTCACGCGGCTGTCGCCCGCTTTGCCCGAGCCCTGCAGCAGCTGGAGATAGTCGATCACGATCATGCCGATATTGTGGCGCCGCTTGAGGCGCCGGGCGCGGGTGCGCAGCGCGGCGATGGTGAGGCCCGCCGTATCGTCGATGAACAGCGGCAGATCCTGCAATTCGCGGGAGGCGCGCACGAGATTCTGGAAGTCGGCATGGCTGATCTTGCCCATGCGCAGCGCCTCGCCACTGATGCCGCTGTTTTCCGCAAGGATACGCGTGGCGAGCTGGTCCGCCGACATTTCGAGGTTGAAGATGGCGACCGGCGCGCCGACCGACTTCTCCGGCGGTATGCCGTCCGCCATGTCCCGCACCCAGCGGCGCGCGGCATTATAGGCGATGTTGGTCGCGAGCGAGCTCTTGCCCATGCCGGGACGGCCGGCGACGATGATGAGGTCGGACGGGTGCACGCCGCCGGTGCGGTTGTTGAGCCCATCGAGGCCGGTGGTGATGCCAGAGACGTGGCCGCCTGAATTCAGCGCCTTTTCCGCCATCTCGACCGCCATGCGCGTGGCCTGCGCGAAGGTCTTCATGCCGCCGGTATCGCCGCCCTGCTCGGCGACGGCATAAAGCGCCATTTCCGCGCCCTCGATCTGCCCGCGGGGGTCGATCGATTCGGACGTGTCGAGCGCGTTCTCAACGAGGTTGCGCCCCACGCCGATCAGTTCGCGCAGCAAGGCGAGGTCGTAAATCTGACGGGCAAAGTCCCGCGCGCCGATCACGGCGGCGCCGCTGCCGGTCAAATGCGCCAGATAGCCCGCACCGCCCAGTTCCTTGAGTGCAGGATCGGATTCGAGCAGAGGCTTCAGCGTCACCGGATTGGCGACCATGTTGCGGTCCACCAGCCGCAGGATCTGCTCATAGATGCGCCCGTGCAGCGGCTCGAAGAAATGCTGGGGGCGCAGCTCCATCTGCACGTCCTCGACGATGCGATTGTCCACCATCAGCGCGCCAAGCAGCGCGGCCTCCGCTTCCACGTTGCGGGGCAGGCGAGGCTCGGAGCCGGAGTCTTGCACCGGCGTCAGGGGAATTGCGTCTGGCATGGAGCGCGCACAATCGGCTGATTGGACTCGCGGCGCAAGAGTCCCGGCGCGAATTGTTCGGTGGACGAAGCTGTGGATAACAACGGGGATGAATTCTTCCACCCTCCCTCGAAGGCGGCAGGCATGGCGGCGCATCTGCGCCCTCCCCTTGCCCGCCCCTTCCCCTGGGCCTAGGGATGCAGCGCACCATGGCCGATCCGCGCATCATCGACATCACGCTTGATGACAAGACCATCCTGTGGCGCAGCGCGGATGTGGAGCAGGAGCGGCGGATCGCCATCTACGATCTGCTGGAAGAAAACAGCTTTGCCCCGCTGCGCACGCAGGCCGATGGCTATGCCGGGCCATACAAGGTGTTCCTTTCCGTGGCGGACGGGCGGCTGGTCATCGAGGTGCGCCGCGAGGACGGCAGCCCGCTCGAAGCGGTGATCCTCGGCCTCGCCAGCTTCCGCCGCTCGATCCGCAACTATTTCGCGATCTTCGAGAGCTACCGCCAGGCGATCCGCGACGCCACGCCGCAGCAGATCGAGACGATCGACATGGCGCGGCGCGCCATCCACAACGAGGCGGCGCAACTCCTCATGGAGCGGCTCGACGGCAAGATCGCCGTCGATTTCGATACGGCGCGGCGGCTCTTCACGCTCATTTGCGTACTGCACATCCGGGGCTAATCATGGCGACACGCACGCGACCTTTCATCCGGCTTACGCCGCTGCGCCTCCTTGTCGGCACGCTGGTGATCGGCGCGCTGCTGTTCGGCAGCCTCACTTTGTTCGCGCGGAGCTGGACGCCCTCGCGCGCGCGCTTCCCCTCGCAGGGCATTTTCCTCACGGCGCAGAGCGGCGAGGTGAACTGGCGCATGGCGCGCGCGGCGGGCGCCGACTTCGCCTATCTGCTTGCAACCAGCGGTGCGGGCGGCCGCGACCCGGCTTTCGACGGCTATCTGGCCGGCGTCCGCCAGAGCGCGCTGCGTTATGGCGCGGTGCATCGCTACGACATCTGCCAGCAGGCCTCCGGACAGGCGACACGCTTCATCGCCACCGTGCCGCGCGATGCCGCCATGCTGCCGCCTGTCGTCCAGCTCGATTTCTCGCCGGCCTGCACCAAGCGCCCCAGCCGCGACACGCTGCTCGCCGAGCTCAATACCTTCCTCAACCAGATCGAGACTCATGCCGCCAAGCCGGCGCTGCTGCGCATCTCCCATGAGTTCGAGGCGGAATATGACGTGGCGAGCGGCATCAACCGCACGCTCTGGCTGGAGGGCAACTTCTTCCCGCCCGATTATGCGACTCGGCAGTGGGTGATGTGGACCGCCTCGACATGGAAGCGGGTCGAGGGCATTGATGGCCCAATCGAGTGGAGTGTGGTGCGGCCATGAGTGCGCTTTCGACGGAAGAACAGGCGCTGGTTGCCGCCGCGCGCGGTGCGCTGGCGCATGCCCATGCGCCCTATAGCCGCTTCGCCGTGGGCGCCGCGCTCCGCCTGACGGATGGCAAGATCCTCACCGGCAGCAATTTCGAGAATGCGAGCTACGGCCTCTCGCTGTGCGCGGAAACGGTGGCGATCGCGTCGGCCAATGCGCAGGGGCGCCTGCGGGACATCGCCGCCATCGCGGTCACCGGCGGGCCGATGGACGGCGGCGGTGACGCGGTCATCACGCCTTGCGGGCGCTGCCGGCAGATCATCAAGGAAGCGCAGGACATGGCGGGCCGCCCGCTCGCCATTCTCTGCGCCGCGCCGAGCGGGGATGCGGTCAGGCGCTTCGATCTCGACTATCTGCTGCCGGACGCGTTCGGCCCCGCCAATCTCGGCATTGGCGGCTGAGGCCGTGCTCCGCGTCATCGCCATCGCGGCTCTGGCCATCCCCGCGTCGAGCCATTAGCAGACGATCATGGCGATTCTCTCTGACAAATGGATCCGCGCAAAGGCGCAGGAAATGGGCATGATCGAGCCCTTCGTGGAAAGCCAGCGGCGGGAGGGCTGCATCAGCTACGGCCTTTCCTCCTATGGCTATGACGCGCGCGTCGCCGACGAGTTCAAGATCTTCACCAATGTCGACAGTGCCGTGGTGGACCCAAAGGATTTCGCCTCCAACAGCTTCGTCGATCGCAAGACCGACGTGTGCATCATCCCGCCCAACAGCTTCGCACTGGCCCGCACGGTCGAATATTTCCGCATTCCCCGCGACGTGCTGGTGATCTGCCTCGGCAAGTCCACTTATGCCCGCTGCGGCATCATCGTGAACGTGACGCCGCTTGAACCGGGCTGGGAAGGCCATGTCACGCTGGAGTTTTCCAACACCACGCCGCTGCCGGCAAAGATCTACGCGAACGAGGGCGCCTGCCAGTTCCTGTTCCTGGAAGGCAACGAGCCGTGCGAAACCAGCTATGCCGACCGCGCGGGCAAATATATGGGCCAGCGCGGCGTCACCCTGCCGCGACTCTGATCCATCTCAACGGTTTGTTCGCAGGTGGGGCGATAAGGGTGGCTCAAATGCCTGGCCTCATCCTATATTGACCCGCAGATGCTTCGCTGGTTCCGGTCCAAGCCTGCCCCCAATCTCCTGCTCGATCCGCCGGATCTGGGCGAGGGAAGACGCGTCTATGCGATCGGCGACGTTCACGGTCGCCTCGACCTGCTGAAACGGCTGATCGACAAGATCGCCGAGGACGATACGGCGCGCGGCACCCCCGGCAAGACCGAACTCGTCATGCTCGGCGATTTCGTTGATCGTGGGCCCGAGAGCGCGGGCGTGCTCGATTATGTGATGCGGCTGCGCGAGTGGTGGCCGGCGATCACCTGCCTGCAGGGCAATCATGAGGAAGTCTTCCTGATGGCGGCGCGCGGCGACGAGGCAGCGCTGCGCTTCATGACCCGCATTGGCGGCCGCGAGACGCTGCTGAGCTACGGCGCGACGGAGACCGATCTCGACTAGATGACGCTGGGCGAGCTTCGCGACTGGCTGATGCGCGCCGTGCCGGAGCGGCACTTGCGGTTCATCGAGGACATGGCCGAGCGGGTGTTGATCGGCGACTATCTCTTCGTCCATGCCGGCATTCGCCCGGAAGTGCCCGTGGACGAGCAGGAAGGCCGCGACCTGCGCTGGATCCGCGACGAGTTTCTGAGCTTCGACGAGCCGCACGAATATTTCGTAGTGCACGGCCATTCGATCACCCCCAGCGTGGACCATCGGGGCAATCGCATGGGCATCGATACCGGCGCCTATGCGACCGGCGTGCTGACCGCCGTGG